>JAGQQC010000550.1 GCA_020426395.1 Planctomycetaceae bacterium | reverse complement strand
ACGTTTGGCCTACATGCAACCGACTACCGAACAGAAAGAGGACATCGACGCCGCCCAACATTACCTTAAAATGATCTGTCGTGAGTCGAAACGGTGTCAGGACATCACTCATCGGCTCCTGGAATTCGCCCGTGGGCAGGATGAAGAACGCAAACGGACCGACATCGTCGCGCTAATCAACGAAGTCCTCGAGATGGTCTTCCATATGAGCCAGTTTCGCGACCGGGAATTGAAGTTCGATCGCGCTACCCCCTGCTTTGCTGTCGTGAATGGACCGGAAATCAAACAAGTGATCATCAACATCGTCTCAAATGCCCTGCAGGCGATGGATCCGGGGGGAAAGCTGTTCATCGATCTGGAAGAAAAATCGGAGGAACTGCTGCTGACCTTCCGGGATGATGGACATGGGATGTCCCAGGAAACACTCGACCGCCTGTTTGAACCTTTTTACACCAACCGCAAGGATGGCAAAGGTACCGGTCTCGGGATGTCGATCAGCAACCGAATTATTTCAGATCATGGGGGCTCCCTGAACGCGGAAAGTCCCGGCGTTGGTAAAGGTTCCGTTTTCACAATACGGCTTCCGAAGAAGCAATCATCCACTCTGAAACAGGCTGCCTGAACAGGCACTCCGCACTTCAATCCCACATTTACTGTGAACCTAACTACTTATCCAAAAAAGATTTCAATCGATTGCATTTTTTTCATTCCAAACCGGAATCCCAGATTGTCACGTTTTCCAATTTCTGTTATTAACTCGTCCCCCTGAAACTTCGAAAGGATTCGAAGGGAACCGAAACCCACAACGATTAAGGAGATATCGTTGGCTTCCAATCCAAAACAAAAGCTCCGCATCCTGTTTGTCGACGACGAACCAGCCATTCGCGAAGTCATGCGGCTTGAACTTCCCCGTATGGGTCACGATGTGACCATTTGCGAAGATGGTGCAGACGCCATCGAGGCGATCAAGAAAAACGACTACGATGCGGCGATTATCGACCTCCGAATGCCCAAAATCGATGGGTGGGGTGTCGTTGAATATCTGAATGAGCACAGCCCGAACACCGAATTCATCATCAGCACCGCTCATGGTGACATGAATGAAGCTATCCAGGCGATTCGTCAGGGTGCTTACGACTTTCTGCCCAAGCCCTGCCGGTTGTTCGAAATCAGCAACGTCCTGCAGAACCTGGGCGAGAAACTCTCCCTGAAAAATAAAACCATCGCCCTCGAAACGCGTCTGAAAAACGTCGAGGGGGAAACCAAACTGATTGGCAACTCGGCCCCGATGTCGCAGGTCAAAAAGCTGATCAGCCGAGTCGCCCCGACCGATTCCACCGTGTTGATCCTGGGTGAAACGGGAACTGGTAAAGAGCTGGTCGCCCGCTCGATCCACGAACAAAGTAACCGCGCAAACGCCCCCTTCGTCGCCGTCAACTGTGGCGCAATTCCCGATAACCTCGTCGAATCGGAACTGTTCGGTCATCGCAAAGGAGCCTTCACCGGCGCCGATCAGGACAGAAAAGGACTCTTCGAAGTCGCCAACGGCGGCACGCTGTTCCTGGACGAATTGGGGGAACTCGATAAAGCAACGCAGGTCAAACTGCTCCGTTTCCTCGAAGCAGGTGAAATCCGCCGCGTTGGTGATAATGATCCGAAAATCGTCGACGTCCGGGTCGTCTGCGCTACCAACCGCGATTTGCAGGAGATGGTTGCCGAAGAGGAATTCCGCGAAGACCTCCTCTTCCGCGTGAATACCTTTGAAGTCCAGCTTCCTCCCCTACGAGAGCGTCTGGAAGACATCCCTGAACTCGCCCTGCATCTCATCGCTCGTCATATGAAACGGAGCGAAGTCTCTGCCGACATCATCACTCCGGAAGCGATCGAACTACTACTCGGTCACAAATGGTCGGGCAACATTCGCGAACTGGCGAACGTTCTCGAACATGCGGTCATTCTCTCCGGCGGCGAACCAATCGCCCCCGAAGACTTCCCCGCCAGCATCCGCGAAACCGCCGGCAAACCAACACTCTCGCTGAATCGACCACAAACATTCTCGATTCAACACGCAGTTACCGAGAAGAAAACCCTCCGCGAAGTCGAAATGGAGTTCATTCTCCAGGTCCTCGACAAACACGAAGGGGACAAACCCAAGACAGCGAACGAACTGGGTATCGCCCTCAAAACGCTCTACAACAAACTAAACCAACACCAGGCCCGCCAAGCCGGATAACGACGCAAGGTTTTAAAGAGTGGAATCTTGAAAGCCCCGTTTCTTCATCACGAAGAAACGGGGCTTTTATTTTATAAGCGAGACCAAATCCTCTGCAAAAGTAATTTTGAACCTCATTTTACTGGTTGCAGAACAGGCACCACACTTATCTTGGGCGATATCTATTACGTGTCACATTTTAGCGTAGCGGCTTTTGGCGGCGCAAAACCACGTTTTCAAGAACTTTTCGTGCACAAAAGCCGCCACACTTATCTTGGACAAGATCTAATACCAATTCCGTCTCAACGTCGAATCCCTTTGAACCTGATTTCAAAAACAGATTTTGAAATCAGGTCCTTAAGTAAAATGAAACTCTAACCAATCCATGTCGATCGGTGCTTAACTATTAAGTTTCTCAGAGAGTTGTTCCAAAACTTCTTTGAGGGATAATTTCGTGTAATCCTTGTTGATTTC
>JAGQQC010000054.1 GCA_020426395.1 Planctomycetaceae bacterium | reverse complement strand
CTGTACTTCAACATCGCGCCTGCCCCAAGGCCTCTCAAAATTACGTAAAAAAACAGGGATCACGCCTTTAGTTCTATCGGCGTAACCCCTGTTTTAAGTTCAATGCTTAACGGAAAGGCTCCAGAAAGTCACCGCCTCAATTTCCAAGAGGCAGGTTCAAACCGGGGAAATTAAACCCAGGTGGCAAACCGGGCTGACTGGGAGACGCAGGATCTGCTTCTTCTCCCACAGGTTTAAGCAGGTCTGCTTCAGGTACTTGGAGTTTTTTGAAACTCTCTTCGGAAATCACGTAGTACCAACCCGCAAACCGCTCATTGTTTTCCGTCGCGATTTTCTCTCCCTCTGCTTTTCGATTGTTATATGCTTCCAGATCCATTTTGTATTTTTCAAGATCGGCTTCATACTGCTGAAGAGCCATCTCATATTCCTGCTGGGGATCAACCGTCTCCTCAGACTCTGATTCATCCCCGGGCTTTTCTGCCACCGCGGGTTTCTCCGCATCCGATTCTTCGTTGGCTGAAGATTCGCTGGAAGCTTCTTCTTTTTCCTCCGGTGCTTCCGGTTTCGTTGGCTCAACGGGAGCGGGCCCTAGTAGGGATTCATCAAAATTAACGGCGACGAACAGGTACCGCCCCTGTTTCAAATCGTCCGATTTCGATTCCTCTTCACCTTCCGGTTTCACATTCTCTGAAT
Organism: Planctomycetaceae bacterium; assembly: GCA_020426395.1. Lineage (GTDB taxonomy): Bacteria > Planctomycetota > Planctomycetia > Planctomycetales > Planctomycetaceae > Polystyrenella. The sequence goes on along the minus strand of JAGQQC010000054.1, from coordinate 15,096 downwards.
CGGCGTTCTCTGCACCTTCGGCTTGCGGCTCCTCCGCGGAGGCTTCGGGGTTCGTGTCCTCAGCATTCGTTTTCTGCTCTTTCTCATCCGAGAGGAACCCGGCTTCGATTTCTTCCAGAGAGCCTGTAAAGACATCCCCGAACCGAAGTGTATAAGCCAGACCGTTGGCTGCCTCCAGCCCCAGTTCCCCCTGGTCGGCGTACAAGTAATACTCCCCTTGATTATTGGGAGCGACAAAGAATCCGCGGGCGGCGAGGTCCTGAATCAGGGCCTGGAAGATTAAGGGGTTATTCCTCACCACGGAATCATCAAGCTCCACGTTCGCATTCACCCCTTCCGGTTTTTTACGAACACCTAATAACTCCAAACTTGAAAGCGCCTCTCCGATAGATCGAACTTTATTCTGATCAACCTCTTCGGTTTCACTCTCAAAGTCCGCCAGTTGCCAGTCAGAGTTGGAATCGGGTCGTGACAACTGACTGATTGCCCCTGGAATGGGTTGGCCAGAGCGAATATCGAATGAATATCGGTCGAGCGTCATCTGGCGCAAATCAGATTGGTTGAACTTAAGCAAATCATCATCAACCCAGTCGCTGAATTTCGTTGAGAGATCGATGGCCAGTTTAACCTTATAGGTCTCTTTCTCCTCAGGCAGACGGACATAATACTGCCCCCGTTCTCCTTCAACCTGTTTACCGATGATGTAATCAACCAGGGTCTCGCCCTGCTCGTTCTTGATGATAATACGGCTTCCGCGCCCTTCCAGTTTCAAACTTTCGGTGTTTCGAGGCGCAATCACCCCGTAGCGTTCGTGTTCCGCCTCGCGCCGACCTGCTAGAGCATCGCGTTTCAATCCGATCAAGGAAGCGGCTGTTTTCGCCAAGTGTTCTTTGGCGTCGGCGGGGTAGTCGTTGAATCTCGGAATACGATATGTACCATCCTTAAATTCAATCGAGAATTCGGGGGAAGCCGCTTTTTCTTCATCGTAGGCATAAAGGTAAAGTGACGCCGCCAAAGTCGGGTCTTTGAATTCGGGATAAAATTCTTTGCCAACCTTGGCAAATTCTTTCAATTCCGTCGGACTCGTCGCCGCTTCAGCCCAAAAGGCAATCAACAGGCCGACAATCGCCAATCCGATGTAAATCGCTGTTCGTTTTGATTCCAGATTCATAATCTCTGTATCTCACAGGGACGGGGTCTTAAAAAACGTAGATGAGCAATGAGTTTTAAGGTGATTAACTATTTTTCACACGTCGCTCGACGGCGATGTTTTGTCGTTCCGAGGCAACGCGCAGGCTAACCACAAGGACACCCAGAATTAACGCCGGCAGAGGGGAGAGGAAGATCGCCCAGTAGCGAATTTTGTTTTCTGTGTTACGGATATTTCGCTGTGATTCTGCCCGCGCTTTTTCAATACGGGTTTCTTTCTCTTGTTCGATGATTGCTTCATCGACTTCTTTCTGGCGTTCCTCACTTTGCTCAAGCTGTTCTAAACGAACTTGCTTGAGTCGATCACTCATTTCTGTACTTTCGAGGATCGCCTGTTTCTTTTCCTTATTGATATTCTCCCGGTTGGCCAATTCCTGCTTGGCTTCCTCAGTCGCTTTTTCACGTTCTTTGGTGAGCTGTTTCGTGAAGTCCGCCGTCAATTGTTCGACGTACGTTAACGTGCGAAGTTTCGCTCGGCGTTTTCGCAAAGAAATGAAGTCGTCGACACCGGCCACTTTATCGATGGCGTTCAGAATAAATGTCACGTTATCCAGGTTGAAATCAAGATTGTTTGTGCGGCGTTCCTGGAAGAAGAAATCGGAGATAATGTCGATGTCTGCGACGTACACCACATTCCGTTTATCCCCCGTCACCTCACAGGCAATCACATGTTGCGGGTTTTCTTCTCTTAAGACGTAGTCCCGATTGGGTTTGATTTGAACCGAAGGTTGACGACTTAGCATATTCATGCTGGCTGTAGTGAACTCTTTCCAGTCGAGAAGTCCGGAAGAAGTTCCTGTGGCCAGCAGAGGTTGATAAGTCCATTCGCTGTTCTGCACCGGCTTCACAGTCCCGGCGAAAAACGCCATCACTTCCTGTAAGCCGCTAGTGATCTCACTTTTGGAGCTGATCGCCTCTGGATTTCCGTTTTTTGGTGTGATGAAGAGAAACTCGGGAGGCACCGTTTCAAATTCTGGATGAGGGTTGAATGTATCCCAGGTGATCTGGTCATACTGCCACTTCAAACCGAGGGCTTCAAGCAGTTTCAATGTTTTGCCATCATCGGACTGCCCGCCTTCCGGTTGCAACGGATTCTCTTCCTCGGAAAAGTCTGGTTTGCGAGGTGTATTCATGATTCCGGTGAAAGGGTTGTTGAAGGCCAGCGGCATCGGATCATCCAGAATAACCGCCGGGTGCCCCTCTTCGACATATTTCACAAGACGGTCGAGTTGATCAGCGGGTAATGAAGAAGGAAGAATCGCCAGCAGGACATCAATCCCCTCTTTTTTCTCGCTCTCTTCGCTCGCCTCTGCTTTGGTTTCCCCTTCCTGGGGTTCATCTGCTTTAGGTTCTGTTTTGGGTTTGTTGAAAACAATCTCGGAGGAAGGAGAAACCTCCTTCACATCGTACTGTTTTTTCAATTCACGAATGATTTCCCAACTGTTTCCCCCAGACATCACGTTGGCCTCGGTCGAAAGGACTCCAACTGTTAAGCGTTTGCTGTTGGAAACCGTTTGCAGAGAACGCGTCAGTTCATATTCGATCGGGGTGCCCGGGCCAATCAGGGGGATAATGACTTCGTCGTAACTACTCGTCAGAACGGCTCCCATGTAGATGCGAACTTCCTGTCGACGGCCTTCGTTCTCGGTGATGATGCTGGTGGGATTGATCCCCAAGGTTTCCGCCTCATTGGCTTCATCACTGTAGACCTCCACGTTGACAATCCGCACATCGATCTTTTCTTCGCCGATCCGGTCATATTGCTTGAGTAATCCAATCAATTTGTTACGCGTATCAACATACTCCCGGGGGACGTCGCTACTGATAAAAGCCTGAATCGTTACAGGGCGTCCTGCTTCAATTCTGGAGATTAGCGTTCGGGTTGTCGCAGAGAGGCTGTAAATCTGCTCGCGGGTCGCATCGGCTTGTAGGGAAAGCAGTCCGACAACATTGTTCGCATACAGCAGAGAGCATAATAACACTCCCAAGGCGAGTCCCCGGGTAGTATAGTGCCCCCCCATATGTTCCTGAGCGGAATTAGACCAGTGCCGACGACTGATCATGATGTAATTCAGATATAAGAAGAAAATGGTCAAAGAGACGAAATAAAGCACACCGCTGAGAGGAACGAGCCCCAATGTGAAATCTTTCAATTGAGCAGCCAGGCTTAACACCTGGAGGACATCGCTATCGCTCGCAATGCGTCCGATGAAAACAGGAATCGCACACAAAGCTGTTCCGAGAACGAATGCTATCGTGGCGCTGTTCGTGAGAACGGAGGCAAACATACCGACGCTGATCAGCGCCGCTCCCGCTAACCAGTAACCGAAATAGGTGGCCATCGTCAGAGGGACATCCGGTTCGCCAATGATCAAGAGCACAATGAAGTGGCTGAGCGAAAAAAGAAGTCCCGCGGTGTAGACAGCCAGGCTTGCCGCATATTTTCCCAGTAGAATTTCCACATCAGAGGCGGGTAACGTGAAGAGGAGTTCCTCTGTCCCCTGTTTTTTCTCTTCGGACCAGGCGGTCATCGTGATCGCCGGAATCAGAAACAGGAGTAACATCGGGAAATAGAGGCTTAGCTGATCGAGGTTGGCCAGGTTATTCGTGAAGAACAGCGGGTTAAACGCCAGAAAGGCCCCGGCCACGACGAAAACGACGATGATCAGGTAGCCCAGGGCGCTGGTGAAATAGCTCTGCACGTTTCGTAGAAAGACGGCTCTCAGGACATGCATTCGCAACATGGATGATGTTCCTCTGGTACCTTGCCCGAATCAGTCACGGAATCTGTTTCTGTAACCTTGATCTGGTCACTGAATTCGGAACAGGGTTCTTTAACTTATGATCTAACCTAATGAACTCGGATTAAAAACTGCAAATAATTCTAAAACCCGCTGATGGATGCAATTGAACCCTGTTTGACTGGTTGAGTAACAACCTTAACCGGGTTTCAGGATGCGTTCTCGTTACACTTTGCAATTGCCGGTTAATTCACGGAATCGGGTCTCAAGACTCTCTTCCTGCCCGATCATTTCGGTAACCGAACCGTCGAATACAAGGCGACCGGAATTAATCAGAATGACCCGGTCACAAACGGCTTCCACTTCCGTCAGGATGTGCGTTGATAAGAGCACCGTTTTCGATTGACCCAGATCTCGGATTAACGTTCGGACATCATGCACCTGATTGGGATCGAGACCACTGGTGGGTTCATCCATGATCAATACATCCGGATCGTGTAACAGGGCCTGAGCCATACCGACCCGCTGGCGGTAACCTCGGGAAAGCTTGCCGATGGGCTTATTCCAGACGGTTGAGAGCGAACATTGTTCACAGACGTACGACAACCGGTCCTTTAATTGCGAACCAGTGATGTTCCGGGCTGTTCCCATGTATTTAAGAAAACTAACCGGGGTCATCTCGTTATAGAGTGGCCCATTCTCGGGTAGGTAACCGATTTTCTGACTCGCCAGGATGCGTTCTTCCTGATCTTGCATCAGATGTCCGGCAATGCGTGCTTCGCCGCGGGAAGGTGCCAGGAAGCCGGTTAACATTTTCATCGTCGTTGATTTACCAGCCCCGTTCGGCCCCAGGAAAGCGGCAATTTCTCCCTGGGGAACAGAAAAGGTAACATCTTCCGTCGCGATGAACGGGCCGTAATATTTACTGAGACCGCGAGCTTCGATCACGGCTGCTCCATTCGCATTCGGAGCAGGATTCTCGGTGGAATTCTCCATGATATTGGGACTCCTGAATCAGGCAGGAAACAGGCTTATTATGGAATGGGCCATCGACAACAGTTTTGCGAAAGCCGGGTACTTCGTTCGGTTTGACAGGAAGCTGAAATCGCGATCCTGTTAGAGGAGGGATAATGAGGTCGGTGGGTGAGAGATTAACCTATGTTGTACTCAGAGACTGTCCGATCGGGCAACTCTTTCCCCTCCATTTTCAACAACGGAATCGAATCCCCTGCCCCTTTCTTCCGTCACTAACCAAGGTGGACTATACCACCACGATCATCAAACGAGGAGCAGACAGACCCCATTTCAATCAAGATAGAGGTCAGACTTAGAGCAGGGATTTCCTAGAATTGCTGGTTTTCGTCAGCAAATTTCACCTGATACGCATCGAAGATGCTCTGGATATACTCCTGTCGCACTTGCTGGCTCTCCTGCAAGATAGAACGAGCATAGGGCGAGGGACCGAAAAACTGCTGCATCGGTAAGGAACGTCGCAGTGACTCGGTAAAGCTGGCGTACAGGATGTCCATTTCCTCTTCTGAAGTTGGCTCACGAGAGACGACCTTAACGACGTAGAAAATTTCACTTCCACTGTTTCGAACCACGCGAACATCTCCGACGTTCATTTCATCGAACGTCGTTTGCATGAACTCCTGGCCAACCGATTCGAGGCCTTCCACATTCATATTTAATTGAACCTGGGTTTGCGGCATGAAGCTTTGCTGCCCCCGCGCTGAAACCTCGACCATCCAGGTAAAGGGATCGATGGGAATAAAACTCAATTTCTCCGAGCCTTCCTCGCCAGTGATTGTTTGATCGGCAATGGACTCGGCGATTTTTCCTTCGTTCTCCTGAATGAGTTTGGCAATCGCTTCGGCACGATCCAGCGCGGGTTGTTTGGCCCGGTCTTTGATTAATGCATCAATGACTTCCTTACGAACATCGCCGTCCAATTCCGGAATGTGTTCCGCAATATCTTCGGTCTTCCAGAAAGCATACTGGTTGTTATTCAGTCCCGTACCGGAAGTATGCTGCGGATAATAGAAGGGTTCTCTCTCCGGTTGGAAGACGTTGTACCAAACCGGGGTACTGTTGGCCGAGAAGGGTCTGTCCGGGGCGGCCGCCTCGGTACTGTTTCCAATATCCAGTACAGGATTATATTTTTCCTGTTCTTCCGGTGAGCGCAACTCCAGAATGTTCACCAGACCGGTGTTGTGATACACCAAACCGGTTTCTTTGGCGAGTTCTTTCAAGGATTGTGTCAATTCCTGTCGAACGGGTTTCAATTCATCATTAAGACGAACTGTTAAATCTTCTAAAGAAATTTCTTTATCCGCTGTCGTGATCTGGTCCCGCAATTTCAGCCGTTGTTCCTGGAACTTGTCGGAAAGATTCCGCATCTTGGACATGGCCTGTTCAATGCGATCGTAGATCAGGCTGTTGACTTTCTGATTGATCAACTGCTCACGAATCTCGGCCCGCAACTCGTCATCCAGGGGACGATATTCCGGTTCCTTGGGAGTTTCTTCTGAGGAAGCTTCACCTTCTGGAGTGGCCGGTTCTGCGGCAGGTTTTTCTTCTTCTTCTGCAGAAGGAGTTGATTCGGCAGGTTCACTGCTGGTTTCTTCGGGCTTGTTCTCTGGAGTCGCCGTTTCTTCAGGAGTCGAATTCGGATCATCCTGAACAGAGGCCAGAGCGGTCACGCGAGACGAAGGTAATGAGGATTGCGACTCGGGTTCGGTTTTTTCTTCTTCAGGTTGCGCTGGTTTTTCTTCAGCGGAAGACTCTTCAGGTTTTGATTCTTCCGGGGTGGCTTCCCCTTCTTCGGGCTTGGATTCACTGGCCGCTTCTTCAGCTGGCTTCTCAGCCGCCGCGGGAGACTTTTCTGAATCGGAGTTCGTCACGGGAGGCGTCATTTCCGGTCCGGTAGGAGATTCCTCAGTTCCTGAAAACGCATTCAGATTGCGGTAGGTCTCTTTATTTTCTTCATAGAATTTTTCAATTTCTTCATCGGAAACTTCTACCTGTGCAGCAAGTTCATCATGAAGTGCATCGCGGTCCGCCATCAGATATTCCAGGTTTACTTTCCGGGGCACCATGAAACCGGGGGAATTTACAGCCAGTTCGCCCGGAAGCTTGTCCTTGTACTGATCAAAGAACTGCTGAATTTCAGAGTCTTTCGGATCATTGTTCACGAGCGGAATGAATTTGTCCGCTTCAATTGGCACGACCTGAAGTTCCTGCCGGATTTGGGTTTTTCGGAAGGTGTCCCAATAATCGGAAGGGGTTGGGTTCAAATGGCGAACATGCAAACGGTACGCCAGATAGGCTTTGAGCTCTTTGCGGAGAGATTCATAAACAGAAGCCCCCGAAACATTCATCCGCTCCAGGGTTTTACTGAATGCTTCGCGGGTCATTTTGTCATTCGTGATTTCACTGATGAAGTCACCCACGACATCATCGGTCACGGCCACTTTCAGCTCATCGCCGATATGTTGCAAGATGGATCCCAGCACGACGTCCTGACGAACAGGCAAACCGAATCCGAAACGGAATCCGCCTCCCTGCATTTGCATCGCCTGCCGACCCATCGCTTCTTCCTGGGCAGTCAGGATGAATTGATTCGCTCGGTTTCGCTCGATCAGCAACTGTTCGAGTTCCTGCCGTTCCATCGGTTCATTCTGGATCGTCACCGGTGCCACGGGTGCAGCGAAGCTGTTGAACTGGGAACCGACAATGAACCCAGCAACTAAGCCCACGAATGTGTAGATGGTACGACGCCCGGATCCTTTTCCTACCCAGAAAAAGATAACACCGCCGATCAACGCGCCAATGACCATCGGCAGATTCTGAGGCTGCAATTGGTCCATGACAATGAAAGCAAACATCGACAAACCGATGAGAGCGACGGTCAATTCTTTGGCATATTTTCGGAAATACGAGAATGGTGAACTCATGAGATGCGAGCTGTTTTCTGAAGGAAATGGGACAGGTTGGACACTGCCAGAAATGCCAGCAGCCTTGACAGAGACCGGAACAATGGTTTATGGATTGCCGATTAAACCACTCCTGAGAGGAACTAAATTAGCCAAATTCAAATCGGCCAGTTCTCAGAAAGAAGAGGTTCAATACCGACGTAACCTCTGAAAGAGCAAGGTCTTTCAGGATTGGTACAGTTGACATAACTGGATCCGAACCGGGCAAATTCACCCGCGGGATCCCGTTTCAAGTTCAGATTCCTCCGGAATGATTTGCCGATAGGAATCTTTACTCAGTATGCTCCCGAGCCCCTTCTCCGTTGGAAAAACGGGGCAAAACGGGAAAAAGATCACTTCCTACCCAAGCGGGCTGGACACCCGAATCGGTAGAAAAGGAAAACGTGAACATCGTTCCGCATTGTAGCTTTCATCACAACCGACACAAGGGCAGCGTGTTAGCGAGATTCAAATAATCGACTTGAGAAAAAATGGGTAATTTCCCGATGGAGCCTCTGAGAGGGGGTCCTTCATGGTGAAATCCTGTCTCCTGAACTAAGCCGGGCCAAGGTAAATGTTCCTCCACAGGAAATCTCAGGAATACGATTACTCTCCAGTAACTCACTTCCTGTTTGAATTCCTGACCTATATCTTCCGTCATTCAGCCTTTTCAAAACTGAGCAAACATTCGCTCAAATTTTCGCAACAATCGTTTCTGCTCGTCAGGCGATTGCTGCCACTGGAGTATTGGCCATCGTGAGCAAAACTAAAAAAGCTCTGGTAATTGTGGAATCCCCCGCCAAAGCGAAGAAAATCTCGGGCTATCTAGGCCCCGATTACATCGTGAAGGCGAGTATGGGCCATGTGCGGGATCTCCCTGCCAAAGCGGAAGAAGTCCCCAAAGCGATCAAGGAAAAAAATAAGGAACTGGCACGGTTATGCGTTGATGTGGATCACGATTTCTCGCCGGTTTATGTTGTCCCCAGTGGGAAAAAGAAGCTGATCAAAGAGCTGAAAAGTGATCTGGCCCAGGCTCAAGAACTTCTGATCGCGACGGACGAAGACCGCGAAGGGGAAAGCATTGGCTGGCATTTGATCCAATTGCTCGAACCCAAAGTCCCCGTAAAGCGAATGGTTTTCTCGGAGATCACCAAAGAGGCGATTCTGGAAGCACTCGAAAACCCGCGAAAACTGGACGAAGATCTGGTCGAAGCCCAGGAAACGCGCCGGGTAGTCGACCGCTTATTTGGTTACACTCTGAGCCCCCTGCTCTGGAAGAAAGTCAAACCGAGTCTCTCTGCGGGACGGGTGCAGTCTGTCGCAGTTCGCTTACTGGTACAGCGAGAATGGGAGCGCATTGCCTTCCACAGTGCGACCTATTGGGACCTTAAGGCACTGCTGAAAACCGAGGATGCCAAGGAATTCGAAGCGACCCTCTCGACGGTGGACGGCAAAAAAGTCGCCTCTGGTAAAGACTTTGATGAAAACACCGGGAAGCTGAAGGAAGGTGCCGATGTTGTTCTGTTAAGCGAAGCTCAAGCCACGGAACTGGTCAGCAAACTGAAAACGGCAAACTGGCAGGTCACCGACGTCGAGGACCGTAACCAGGTTCGTCGCCCCTACCCTCCTTTCACGACGAGTACATTACAGCAGGAGGCGAACCGCAAACTCAACATGTCTGCCCGCGACACGATGCGAGTTGCCCAGCGGTTGTATGAAGATGGTCAAATTACTTACATGCGTACCGACAGCGTCAATCTGTCCAAAGAAGCGATCACCGCCGCCCGCAAATGTGTGAAAGACCGGTATGGGGATGAGTACCTGTACTCCGAAGTCCGTCAATTCACTACCAAATCGAAAAACGCCCAGGAAGCACACGAAGCGATTCGTCCTGCCGGTAACAAAATGCAAACGGCCCAGGAACTGGGGCTGACGGGGCAGGAAGCGAGACTGTATGAGCTGATCTGGAAACGAACGGTCGCCACCCAGATGGAAGAAGCAAAGCTGCTCTTCCAAACAGTGACGATTTCCGCAGAGAACACCGAGTTCCGTGCTTCGGGTCGCCATGTCGTCTTTCCCGGTTTCTTCCGCGCTTATGTTGAAGGGGTTGATGATCCGGAAGCGGCGCTGGATGACCAGGAATCGGCTTTGCCACCGCTCAAATCAGAAGATCGACTTCAATGCCAAAGCCCTGAAGCGGTCGGTCACGAAACCAAACCACCCGCACGGTATACGGAAGCGACGCTTGTCCGAAAACTGGAATCGGAAGCAATTGGTCGTCCTTCGACTTATGCGAGCATTATCGGAACAATTCAAAACCGCGAATACGCGCTGAAGTCGGGAAACCAACTCATCCCCACTTATCTGGGAATGGCGGTCACGAATCTGCTGGAGGGGTATTTCCCCAACCTGGTCGATTACGGTTTCACCGCGCGTATGGAACAATCGCTCGATGATATCGCCACTGGTGATGCAGAACGGCTTCCGTATCTGGAATCATTCTTCCTCGGAGACGAAGGACTCAATAACCAGGTCAAGGTAAAAGAGGAAACGATTGATCCGCGCGCTGCCTGCACGTTGAAATTCACGAATATCGGTACAGACATTCGGGTGGGCAGGTACGGCACCTTCGTACAGGAAGAGCACAATGGTGATACAGTCAGCGCTTCCATTTCAGAACAAATCCCTCCTTCCGATCTCACCCGAGAAGTTATCGATCGCGAACTTCAACTGAAGCTCCAGGGACCAACACCGATTGGCCACAATGAAGACGGCCTCCCTGTCTACGTGAAAACGGGACCGTTCGGTCCTTACGTGCAATTGGGGGATGTCGATGAAGAGGCCGAAACGAAGCCGAAGCGGGTCGGGATTCCTAAGAACATCAATCCGATCGATGTTGACCTGGAACTCGCGCTCAAGTTACTCGAACTTCCCAAACGCCTCGGTCGCCATCCTGAAACGAATAAAGTTGTCAACGCGGGTATTGGCCGGTTCGGTCCCTACGTGACGCACGACAAAATCTTCAAATCGTTCGGAAAAGACGGCACCGCTGAAGTCGATGGTGAAAAATACAATGTGCTGAATGTCACCCTCGAAGCAGCCATCGAAATGCTGAAAACGGCCAAACGAAAAGCGGCCCCGGAACCGATTCGCACATTGGGTAACTATCCCGAAGAGGATAAACCGGTTGCGATCTTTGATGGTCGGTATGGTCCCTATATTAAATATGGCCGCATTAACGTCACTGTTCCCAAAGAAAAAGACGTGGAATCAATCACGCTTGAGGAAGCGGTCGCATTAATTGACCAGAAAGCGGAACAAAAAGGAGTGAAAAAGAAAGCAACTCCCAAAGCGACCAAGAAGAAAGCCGCCAAAAAGAAAGCAGCAAAGAAAAAGGCGACTAAAAAGAAAGCCGCTAAGAAGAAAAAGAGCTAGATCTCGTGCAAGATAAGTATGGCGGCTTTTGTGTAGGAAAAGCTCTTGAAAATCTGGTTTTGCGCCGCCAGAAGCCGCTACGCTAAAATGTGAGACGTAATAGTTGACCTGAATCGGGTAGCCCAGACAATCTCGTTAGAGTTGTCTGGGTGCCAAAGGCACAAGCGGAGATGTACCATCCGACTTGTGAAGCATTTCATAAAATAAGAAGAGCCAGGTCCGCTTGTCGCTACGCGACCCAGACAACACTGCGTGATTGTCTGGGCTACCCTTAGCGCATCCCCCCAAAGAAACAGCAGGTCGACCGCCGGTCCCCTATTACCGGGATCAACCTGCTGCGTAGTGAGAATCCTCGTTAAGCAAGTACCCCGTCCAGATCCTCTTCAAAAATCTGGTCCAACAGGGAGGCGACGGAAAAGTTATCGAAGTTGGTCTCCGCGTTATTCACCGCGAGACCAAGACCACCGTCGTTCAGATCACTTAAGCCCTCGAAGGTCGTCGACAGAACTTGTATTCCATCGACGCTGAATTCGACCAGGTTCCCGACGATATCAACCGCTAGATGGTACATCTGATCGGGATCAATTGTTTGACCGTTATCATCCCAATCCACCTCGGCCAGGCGGTTCCCCCAATTCCCCGTGTAATGTCCGATGACCCACTGGTTCTGCCCGACAAAGCTTCCGGCATACTTGAAATTATTTTCGTCCACATAGTCGAAGATGATGAACCCATCCTGCCAACGATCAGGACCACTAGTGGCCGTCATGTCGACTTCAACACGGAATCCGGAGGGTAGCGCTCCCTCGAATGTGGCGAGCGCGGTCTTAAGTCCCTGGAAGTTGGCAGTGTCCAATTGAAACTCACTGTTCAGCCCGGTTGGATTCACAATCGCGGCATGCTCCGGGCCACCGGTCGGTTGGAGGGCATAAACGGGACCGTTCTCAAAATCTTCCTGAATCGGCATGAATTCAGGGACCGGTGGAAACTGATCTGCAATTCGAAACTGATCAAATTGGGTAACGGCGTTATATGCTGCGAGCCCGATTCCTCCCCCGTTGAGTTCCGTCAACCCACCGAATTCGGTTTGGATGATCAACTCGTCGTCTACAAACAACTCGACCTGATTCGCGTTGATTTGTAGATGCAGTCGATAAGTTTCGTTCGGATAAATTTGCTGACCGATGTCATCCCAATCGACCTGCGCCACACGGTTCCCCCAGTTGCCCTGATAATGCCCCACGACCCATTGATTCTGCCCCACAAACGTACCGGCATATTTGAAGTCGGTTTCATCGACGTAATCAAAAATAATAAATCCATCCTGCCAGCGGTCCGATCCCGGAATGGAAAGAAGTTCGACTTCGATTTCAAAGTTTTCCGGAAGGGGTTTGTCGAACTCAGCGAGTGCGATCCCCAATCCCTGGGAACTGGAGGTGTCCACCTGATACATGGTATTGCCGCCCGGCAGCATGGGAGTGGTCCACTGACTTTCATTCAGAGGAATAAACAGATTCTCCGCATCTTCAAAATCTTCTTCGTAAGAGAATCCGTTGAAGTAGACGTCCTGCTCTTCGAGAAAGTCAACAATCGCCTGGTACTCGTAGGCTGTCTCTACAGGTTCGTCCTGGCCATGTAAGAGGCCGAAAGTTCCGTATTGGCTACCGGAAGTATGGCTGGTAAAGGTGAACTCATTATACAAATCGAGTCCCACCGCGCGGGCTCCGTTTAACAACTCCTGATAGACGTCGTACATCCGTGGACTATTCATGGCTTCGATGGCAGCATCGTAAGCAGGAACGTAGGGGAAGTAAGTCCCGAAGGAAAAGACATGCGACCCACTTTCGTAGGAGAGTAATGGAATCTCGCGTCCCAATTGAACCTCATATTGTTGTGTGATCGCATGATGTTCGGCTAACCGGTCGATCGACCAGGGAATGCTTTGCGTAAGAATATCATCGATGATGTCGTCGGCTGTTGTCGTTTCGTCATAATTGACAATTTGTCCGTTTCCGATATCCGCGTAAGCAGTCACCGAAGCGGCGTCGAACTCGCCCTCCATATTCTCCAACAACATCGACAGAACCGCAGGAGAAGCCTGTTGGCCTGCCACAACCCGGACAATTCGATCTTCCTGCCCGGTAAAAACCTGTTCCCAGATTTCAAAGTCTCGGCGAATTTCCTGGGCGGCGACTTCGAAGTAGCCCATTCCGGCATTCTCGGGCAAAGCCTGTTGTTCATAAATCCAACTTGCAACGGGGAATATCCCGTTCCAAAGTTCATTCGACCATTCGACGTAAATTGTTAATTCCGGATCAAGGTTGTCCCGCATAAGTTCAGCAAAGTGTTGCACGTAATCATCACTGGCCATATGCGGCATGTTAACCCAGGCATTGGCACCGAGTTCATTGGAAAGCTCGACGATGTATTCTGGGGCAATTCCGACGGCATCCCCTTCGAATTCGGACATCGTTGATTGCTCGACTCGCGCCCGGTCGTCCCAATCGACAATCGTGGTCGCGTTGGTGTGCATCCAGTCCATATAGCGGATCGTGTCGAAGGGTTGCAGTCGATCCAGAAAGAGCGGATGAAAGGGAGACTCCGTATCACCGAACGCCCATTCCTCTCCCACGAGCGTCTCCCCGTTATGATCAGGCATCCAGAGGCGAATGTTACGAATCGGGTCAGTCGGGTCGGTTTCCCTGATGGTGATGAACATGTTTTCGACATCTTCCGGCAACTGAACGATGGCGTAATGTGAACCATCCGGATTGACGCCGCGTGAAACTTCGTACCAGATGAGGATATCTCCCTCCCCTTCCCACTCGGCCCGATATATTCCCGACGGCGGTTGTGCCTCCCCTGCGAACACAACCGCCGTCGCTTCCTGACGGTACGTATTCCCATCCGTACCAACCCAGGTCTGTAGTGAATTCAACCAACCATTCTCATTCAAATCGAGTGGCGGTGTGTTGGGATCTTGCGGCCCCCAAATTGTTCCGCCGGTATCAACATTCCGCGCAATCTGGGTCCAAGGTCGCGATTTTTTGAACGCATCTTTGAAAATCCAGGCGGAACTCCAGTCGAAGATTCCTTCCAGGTTCACCCCCACATTCATCGGTTTTTGCGGACCTTCATCCAGATCCCCCAGAAAACTGAGCAACTGCAGGTTACTCGCTTCCGTGACGAGATTGACTCCCTCTAATTCCGCGGGCAACACGGGCCGTTCAAAGTGGGCGTATTCGTAACCGGCGACGATATCCGGGTTGAATGGTTCCCCCGGTGTGGGGTTGGGACCGGTGCCATCGAGAACCGTGGAGTTATGCACATAAGGCTCGAAGTCGTTTGCCTTGGTCCAGTCAGAATAGGTTACGAGTCCCAGTTGCAAGGTGTCGGGCATATCGTCTCGCTCAAAACGACGATGCACGGTCCATTGCTGACCGGGATAACGATACATCGAAATAACCGCATCCCCGACACGGGCAATGCGGAGTTCAATGTTCCCCGTATGAATAGGGGTCAAATCCAATTGAGAATTACTGTTCCGGGTCGTTTTGGATTCGAGAGAAAACAAGCCATCCGTCCCATGTCCCAAAGAGAGAAAGACGTAATTCTCACCATTGTTAGTCCCGTCATCCAACATCGAACCAGGTTGCCAGTCCGTGGCAGGATCGTTAATGACCCGGGGTGTCCGAACCATCAATCCGGCGAGCGAATACTGGGCATCGTTCGGGACA
>JAGQQC010000549.1 GCA_020426395.1 Planctomycetaceae bacterium | reverse complement strand
GTAGCTGTAGTAAAGGGACACGCGTCGGTTACCGTTACCGTGAGGATGGAGCAAAAGAACGATTCTGTAAAGGTTGCTCAACCTCAATTAATACAATCAGTCCTGCTAAAGCAGCTCATGCTGCCAAGTAGTGGGAATTTCCTTTTCCAGTAAAACATCAAAGTAAGTCGTCGCAGATATGAACCGGCTACAGGAAAAATACAAAAACGAAATCGTTCCCAATATGCGGAAGGAGTTGGGGCGCGAAAATATCCATTCGCTGCCACATCTGGAAAAGATCGTGATCAGTATGGGGGTAGGAAGTGCGATTCAGGACCGTAAGCGTCTGGATGAAGCATTCGAAAACCTCAAAGTGATCTCCGGTCAGCATCCACTTCGAACCCGGGCTCGAAAATCCGTTGCTGCGTTCCGTCTTCGTGAGGGGATGGAAATCGGGTGCTGCGTCACTTTGCGTAAGCGTCGGATGTACGATTTTCTGGATCGCTTGATCACCTTGGCTCTTCCCCGTGTGCGTGACTTCCGTGGTCTTAACCCCAAAGGTTTTGACGGTAGCGGAAACTACAACATGGGACTGAACGAGCAAGTTGTGTTTCCTGAGATCAAAACAGACAAAGTTCAACATATTCAGGGGATGAACATCACGATTGTTACCTCTGCAAAAAATAATGAAGAAGGTCGGTTATTGCTGAAAGAATTCGGCATGCCGTTCCGTACTGCATAAAATAAGTTACTCAAATTTTCCGGGACCTTGATTTTCAGGTCAGAGAGACCTGGTTCTCAAAATCGTCCCTCAACAATGAGATCAACGATGGCAAGCAAATCCAAGATCGCAAAAGCCAACAAAAAACCAAAGTTTTCTTCTCGCATTGAGCACCGTTGCCAGGTGTGCGGTCGGCCTCGTGCTGTGTATCGCAAATTTCAGATCTGTCGGATCTGTTTTCGGGATATGGCACTGGATGGTTTGATTCCAGGTGTGAAAAAAGCGAGTTGGTAACAGGGAAGGCGGAACCGTTCTCCTGTAGAGAGCAGGCCGTTTTCAAAATTATTCATTCTCATCATTTGAAGATCAGTTTTCTGAACGTGTAAGGGTATCGCTGATATGATGACCGACCCTATAGCCGATATGTTGACTCGCATTCGTAATGCGATTCAGATCGAGCGCCCCTTTGTAGATGTTCCGTATTCCAATTTGAAAAAAGGAATCGCACAGGCACTGGAGCGCGAGGGTTATATCTGGGACTTTCAGGTAGTCGAAGATGAAGACCGTCCGCAGAAGGTTCTGCGAGTCAATCTGAAATATGGTCCTAATGGCGAACGGGTTATTCAGCATATTAAACGGCTGAGTAAACCAGGTAATCGTGTTTACCGTAAGCTGGATGAACTGGCCGAAGTCCTGGATGGTTTGGGTATTAATATCCTTTCGACCAGTAAAGGGGTTCTCAGCAATCGGGAAGCTCGCCGGGAACATGTTGGTGGCGAAGTTATCTGCGAAGTCTGGTAATCACCCCCTTCATACTTTCAAGTTGATTTTCTAAAACATAGTAACAAGACAACAAGCATTTAATGCTGAATAAATTGGGTTTGGAGATTCCTGACCATGTCTCGTATTGGTAAAAAACCGGTTTCCGTCAAAGACGGTATCGATGTGGCCATTAAGGATGGTACGATTACTATCAAGGGCAAAAATGGTTCACTCGATTTGACTTGGCATCCTAACATGGATGTCACTTACGACTCTGAAAAACGGGAAATCAACGTTTCTCGTCCAAACGATCAACGCCAGAATCGGGCTTTACACGGCCTGACTCGTAGCTTGATCAATAACATGGTCGATGGTGTTGAAGAGCTCTTCGAGAAAAAACTTGAAATCAAAGGTGTGGGGTACAACGCCACATTGCAGGGCAGCGTCATCAGACTTCAAGTCGGTTTTGCAAATACGATTGAACTGCCAATCCCGGATGGGGTCAATTGTCAGTGTCCTGATCCAACACACATTACAGTGACCAGTATGGATAAACAGAAGGTTGGTCAATTCGCTGCCAATATCCGGCGCGTTCGACCACCTGAACCGTATAAAGGAAAAGGAATTCGTTACGAAGGCGAGTATGTCCGCATGAAAGCGGGTAAAGCCCTGGCTGGTAAGTAATCCGGCTTGAAACGGTTCGTATTTTAATCCACTGGTTTCCGTTAAGACAATTTTTGTAATTTCGACTGAGTCTGTTTCAGGTCTCATCGAAATTCATTCAGACAGATAAAGTAAATCGAGTCCACAGTCATGAAACGGCAAAAACAAATTCAAACGATGCGCAAACGACGAAAATTCCGTGTTCGGAATCATATTCGTCGTACCGCTCATGGTGTTCCCCGTCTGTCGGTCTTCCGCAGTAATAACCATATTTACGCGCAGATCATCGATGATACCGCCGGTGAAACTTTAGTCTCCAGTTCAACTTTGGGTAAATCAGATCTGACTGGGAACCGTAAAGGAGCAGCTGCGATCGGAAAAGAGTTGGCAGAGAAAGCGGCTGACAAAGGGATTGATAAAGTGGTTTTTGACCGGGGAGCCTATAGGTTTCATGGACGTATCGCGGCCCTGGCTGAAGCGGCTCGGGCAGCGGGACTGAAATTTTAATCCACTGAAACGGATCGAGAACATAACACAACTAAACCGGTCGAATTGAGGATCG
>JAGQQC010000548.1 GCA_020426395.1 Planctomycetaceae bacterium | reverse complement strand
ATTGCTACGCGAACTTGAACGAAGCAATCGAAGCCTATGCGCAATTCGCTCAAAATGTGAATAGAGAAGGGGTGCTGATGATCGCCGCCGATTGCGAAGCCGCCGCCCAGGCGGCGCGGGCAAGCAGGGCCCGTGTGGTGACCTTCGGAACTACACCTCACTCTGACTGGTGGGCGACCGATCTTCGAAAGACATTTTCTGGTCAGCGATTCCGCGTGTTTTATCAGGGGGACTTCTTTTCCGAAATCGAACTGGATTTGCCAGGTAAGCACAATGTTTCTAACGCACTCGCCGCGACTGCCCTCAGCCATTATGCAGGTTGCTCACCGATGCAAATCCGAGTCGCACTATCCCAGTTTCGAGGGATAAAGCGTCGCTTTGAAGCGATCGGGTCCTACCGAGGGGTGACGTTGCTCGACGATTATGCTCATCATCCCACAGCCGTGGCGAAAACATTAGAGGCGGCTCGGGAGCAATTCCCCAATCGCCGGTTGTGGGCCGTCTATCAACCCCATCAGGCTTCCCGTACAACCTCGCTCGAATCCGAATTCGTAGAGGCACTTGGCAAGGCAGATGAAGTCATCATTGCCCACACATTTGCAGCCCGAGAAGCCAATTCCGAAAGCGAAGACCGAACAGCCGTCCAGTTGGCAGAAAAACTCTCCGCAAGAAAGGTTCGAGCTCGTTACTGCGGTGCTCTTGACCAGTTGATCGAATCTTTAGACGATGCACTTTGTCCTGGGGACGTTTTATTAACAATGGGTGCAGGAGACATCGATCGGGTTCACAATGCCTTCACTAGACGACTTTTCCGACATCACGCTTCTTAACGAACCACTCTCCAAGCATACCTGGCTGGGAGTCGGGGGGCCCGCACAGTATTTCATCGAGCCCAGAAATTTCGACGAATTACGCGACGTCATTCGTGCTTGCCATGAGTCCGAGACTCCCATCCATATTCTGGGAAGCGGATCCAATATCCTTGTCCGGGATGAGGGTGTCAGCGGTGTCGTAGTGCATATCAAATCGGAGAACTTCTCCGATATTTCCATCAACGGGACTGAAGTCCGCGCTCAGGCCGGAGTACTCCTTTCCAACCTGATTTCCCGTTGTATCCAGGAAGGACTCGCAGGCCTGGAATCCCTCGCTGGAATCCCCGGAACGATTGGGGGAGCAATTGTGGGAAATGCAGGTGGAAATAGTGGCGAGATCGGAGAGTTCATCAAGGAAGTCCAGGTTCTGACGGCCGATGGGGAAATCAAAACCCGGTCTGCTGAGGAGATTTCCTTCAGTTATCGTCAGAGTACCATCACCGATCTACTGGTACTGGAAGCCCTGTTCTCTCTGCAACAGGAGGATCCGGATGAAATCAGCCAACGAATGCGAAAAATCTGGATCATGAAGAAAGCGACTCAGCCCCTCTCTTTTCAATCGGCGGGCTGTATTTTCCGAAATCCACGGGGAACGCGGGCAGGCGCCTTAATCGAACAAGCAGGTCTTAAGGGAACCCGGGTCGGAAATGTCGAAATTAGCGATCGGCATGCCAATTTCTTCGTAACGCAACCCGGTGCAACGGCTGAGGATATCCTCAAATTGATCGATTTGACCCGCTCAAAAGTGAGTGAACAGCACGGAATTGATCTAGAGCTCGAAATTAAGATCTGGTAAAAAAGTCGGTCCGCTCTTGAGGCCCACAGGTTGAATTCAACCTAATTCGAGAGAGGAAGCGCTTAGTTTCGTTTCTTTGTTAACATTGAAATGACGTCCTGGTTATCAGCTTCGATTGCATCTTCAGTACGAGTACAGTCCATGGATTAGGACCGTCTCCTGTCGATTTCCGTTCTGAAACCATTTAATAAACCCTGAAACCATTCCGCGAGTAAATCCCTTGAACCTGTTGGCTTTTCAGTCTCCGCTGTCTGAATTGATCCAACATTCAAGTTAAACGATTTCGCGCGAAACTACTTAGCCAGGTGCACGGAGGCTTCCATGGCAGAATTCGACTTTCTTTCCGACGACAAATTACGAATCGTTGTTCTGGCCGGCGGCGAATCTGCCGAGCGGGAGATCAGTCTCCAAAGCGGGGCTACTGTCACCGAAGCACTGAAAAGTCGGGGGCATCAGGTCGAACAGATCGACCCCGCATCAGAAGATCTTGCGACTCGCGATTGGAGCAATTGTGACGCGGTCTTCATCGCATTGCACGGTCCCTTTGGTGAAGACGGAACCGTACAACGTCTCTTGGAAGACCTCGATATACCCTACACCGGAAGTGATTCTTCCTCTTCTCAACTGGCTTTCAGTAAGTCGGCTGCTAAAGAGCGATTTCTGCTCTCGGGTGTGGATACACCGGGTTACGTTTTGATCCACGAAACGGATGATGCTTCGACGATTCATCAAAAAGCGACCAGCATCGGCTTTCCCCTGGTTGTTAAACCTGATGCTCAAGGCTCCAGTCTGGGGGTCTCGATTGTTTATTCACCCGAAGATCTGCCACAAGCTCTGGCCCGCTGTTTCTACTACGATTCCTTCGGTTTAATGGAACAAGCCATCGAAGGGACTGAGTGGACCGTTGGGATCGCCGATGGTCAGATTTTACCCTTGATCCAAATTGAATCTGATCGGGAATTTTACGACTACGAAGCCAAGTATGTTGAAGAATCAACCCGGTTCCATTTTGAATTTGATTTGGAGAGTCCCAT
>JAGQQC010000547.1 GCA_020426395.1 Planctomycetaceae bacterium | reverse complement strand
CCGAAACCTTCCTTGAATTCCCGGGCAAGTCGCTGGAATTCCAAGTTGTCCTGCGCGAAGTAGTAGATTGCATCATCCCGTTTTGATTGCAGGCGGACGTAATCGAGATCGGGATTGATCGCTGTTGCCACGTTACTGGTGAGCGTCCAGGGGGTCGTCGTCCAGATGAGCAGGTATTCGTTCTCTTTATCCTTGAGTGGAAAACGAACAAAGACGGAACGGTGAGTGGTCAGTTTACGGCCATCGGCCACTTCCATCTGACTGTACGCACTACCGCCTCGGCCTGACCAGGGCATAACATCGTGGCCACGATAGACTTTGTCACGGGTAAAACATTTTTTGAGGAAGGACCAGATTGTTTCATTGTTCTCAGTCGAGAAAGTAAAGTAACTTCCACCCCATTCAGGATTCCCCAGGCGGGAAACCAGTTCAGAGGCTTTCCCGCTTACTTTCTCACCGCCTGGTAATTGATATTCAACGTCGTCCTCAGCTTCGATGTGATCCGCCAACAAGCGCAGTTGATCGGGGCGATCCCAGTCCATCCAGTAACCTAGACGGACGGATTGCTCGGTTTGACGGGCTGCGAAAGTCAGGACCCGTTTTTTGCAGGCATTTACAAACTTGTCGATGCCGTATTCGGCAATGGCTGTTTTGGTTGAGAACCCAAAGGAACGTTCGACTTCGACTTCGACCCACAAACCCTGGCAATCGAAGCCGTTCTGATAGCGCAATTCCCGTCCGCACATGGCGTAGTAACGCTGGAAGGCATCTTTGTAGGTCCGTCCCCAGGCATGGTGTACCCCCATCGGGTTATTGGCAGTAATCGGGCCATCCAGAAACGACCATTTCGGTTTACCCGCATTTTTTTTACGGAGAGACTGGAAGACCTGATGCTTGTTCCAGAAAGTGAGAACGTCATGTTCCCCGGAAACAAAAGCAGCGTCCTGTGAGACTTTTTCAAACATCGAATTGACTATCTGTTAATACGTTCAATGGTACACAACTCAAAGGCTGAATTTACCCGCTCTGCATCGGGAACGCCAGTGGAGAAGAGACTCTCGCGGTGGAAGAGAGAAGGACCGCGTAAATCAAGTCACAAACCGGAAGAGACTCCAGTTGTGATTAAAGAGAGGTCATCCGCAGGGGTCAACCCAAACCGGGACTGTACAGGAAGATCCAAGCCGCCAACCGGGCCGAAATCAAAGTTTCTCAACAATTTGAGGGATCAACTGAGCGAGACGTTCGCCTCCCTGAGCCGCTACAGCAATGATTTTTTCAATTGCCACTGGTTCCAGAGCATCAGGCAGGCAGAGGTCGGTGACCACTGAGAAGGCGAGAACCCTCATCCCGGCATGATTGGCGACCAGAACTTCGGGAACGGTGGACATCCCGACGACATCAGCTCCCATCGTTTTGAGCATGCGGTATTCGGCCCGAGTTTCCAGATTCGGCCCCATCACCGCGACGAAGACCCCCGGGGTGGCTGGAATCTGCATTTCGAGGGCGGTCTGCCGGGTAAGATCAATCAGCTCCCGATCATACGGGGCGGACATGTCCGGAAATCGGGGACCAAGTCGATCGTCGTTGACGCCCCGCAGGGGATTATCGGGAAGCAGGTTAATGTGATCTTCGATGATGAGAATATCGGCCAGATGAAGCTGCGGATTGATGCCTCCCGCCGCATTCGTCACGATCAAGGTTTCCACACCCAGCCCGCGCATCACTCGCACTGGAAAGGTGACCTGCTGCATCGTGTAGCCCTCGTAAAAGTGGAAGCGTCCTTCCATCACCATCACAGGCACGCCCCGGAGTTCACCACACACAAGCTGGCCGGCGTGGGATTGAACGGTGGAGGTGGGGAAATGAGGAATCTCGTCGTATGGGATGACGACATCCGTGTCGATCTGTTTCACCAGATCGCCCAGACCGGTACCACATATCAAACCGAGCTGAGGTTCTTTGGCCCACTTTTCCTGAATAAATTTTACGGCCTGAGCCGTTTGGTCAAAAATACCCTGCATCGGTTTGCTCCTGAAAAGTGCTCGTCGGGAAAGAAGAAATCGCCCGGGGCAAATCCTCAATGCCCGTAAAAAAACGCTTTGCCGAAGGAGGCTCGACAAAGCGTTTTCCGGTTTGTTTTAGACCCCATCCTATAACCCAGTTGTGGTTGTGATTGCACCTCTGAAATAGGAAAAAAGGTGACCTATCTCCAGGCCATAGGATCACTTCGATTGCATTGCGATGAGAGGAACGTCATCTGCAAATGAAACGAAGCGGTTTACGATTATCGTTACAAGCGATCAATAGTTGTCGACATCGTCGTCATCATCGAATCCGCCGAACTCATCATCTTCGTAGTCATCGTCATCATCGTAGTCATCTTCATCTTCTTCGTCGAAGTCGTCTTCATCGAAGTCCTCGTCGTCTTCGTCGTCGTCCTCTTCATCATCGAAGTCGTCCTCGAAGTCTTCTTCTTCGTCATCGAAGTCGTCTTCTTCGTCGTCGAAATCATCTTCAAGATCGTCGTCCTCTTCTTCCTCTTCATCTTGCATGATCACAGAGAGACCATGAGTTTGATGGAACAAGTCAGACCAATCTGTTTGCAAGGTGAAGGAGCTTTCAACACCTTCCTTTTCACCGGACCATGCAACAACCATCCGTATTCGCCTCTTTCAGTCGTTCAGAAAAAAAAAAAAAAAACCATCGATACTCCAAACTTCTTCGACGGAG
>JAGQQC010000546.1 GCA_020426395.1 Planctomycetaceae bacterium | reverse complement strand
ATTGGGGCTGAATGTTGCCTGTATAGAAAAGGAACCTGCTCTCGGAGGTACCTGCCTGCGGGTAGGGTGCATTCCGAGTAAAGCTCTACTCGAAAGCAGTGATAAATTCTATGCCGCCAAAACCGAGTTCGCCGGTCTGGGGATTAAAACCGGCAACTTGGAACTTGATCTGGCACAAATGCAATCACAACGCAAAAAAGTGGTGCAAATGCTGACGGGCGGAATTGATGGCCTCTTCCGAAAGAACAAAATCAAACGCTACCTGGGGCATGCCACCTTCACTGGACCGAATTCAGTCAAAGTAACCGGGGAAAAAGAAACAGTTGATGTTGAAGGGAAGAACTTCCTTATTGCTACTGGATCTGTTTCCTCTACATTACCTGGAATCGAATTCAATGGCGACAAAATCGCCAGCAGTACGGAAGCTCTCGAATTCGGTGAGGTACCCAAACATCTCGTCGTGATTGGAGCAGGGTATATCGGGATCGAATTGGGGACGGTCTGGAACCGGTTGGGATCGAAAGTGACCATCCTGGAATATCTCGACCGAATTTGCCCCGGAACCGATGCCGAAATTGCGGCCGAAGCTCAGAAAATATTTGAAGAGCAGGGTTTGTCCTTCCATCTGGGAGCCAAAGTGACCGGGGCATCAGCGACGCGCAAAGGAGCTGTTGTTGAAGTTGAAGGGCATGACCCGATTGAATGCGACCATGTCTTGATGTCGGTCGGTCGTAAACCCAACACAGAAAATCTGGGTCTGGAAGCGATCGGGGTGGAACTTACGGATCGCGGTTTCATTCCTGTGGATGATAACTATGCCACATCCGTTTCGGGAATTTATGCCGTTGGTGATGTAATCGGGGGGGCGATGCTCGCGCACAAAGCGGAAGAGGAAGGGATTGCCTGCGTCGAAAAACTGGTTACCGGGTATGGACACGTCAACTACAATGCGATTCCAGCGATTGCGTATACGAATCCGGAAATTGCCGCCGTTGGAAAAACCGAAGATCAATTGCTTAAAGAAGGCATTGCCTATAACAAAGGTTCGTTTCCGTTCCTGGCGAATGGACGAGCTCGAGCTATTGGGCATACAGAAGGCCGTGTTAAGGTGCTCGCCGATAAAGCAACGGATCGCATTCTGGGAGTTCACATTTTAGGGGCTCATGCGGGTGATTTAATCGCCGAAGCGGCCGTCGCCATGGAGTTCGGAGCGAGCGCAGAAGATCTTGCCCGCTGCTGTCATGCTCATCCCACGATGGCCGAAGCTGTAAAGGAAGCGGCGCTGGCGGTCGATGGTCGTGCGATTCACTTTTAGAGCCTGAAACAATCGCCGTCTCAGGAGTTTAGTCTAAGTCTGGAGTAACCCTTGCATGCAAGATATGAACTTCAGCCTGCTTGAATTGACTTTGCCAACCGCTGAACAGAATCTCGCCCTTGATGAAGTTCTGTTACGAATGCTCGCAGCGGGAGAAATTCCTCCCACACTGAGATTGTGGGAGTTGCCCTATCCAGCAGTGATTGTTGGGCGGGGAAATAAACTGGGCCTCAATGTCGATTATGATACGTGCCGCGCAGAAAGAGTGCCGGTCATCCGGCGGATGTCCGGAGGAGGGACAGTTCTCCTCGGTCCAGGCTGCCTGCTGTTTTCGCTCCTGGTTCCCTTTGAAGAGCATCCCGGGATTACAGAGTCGATCAAGATGATTCTCTCCCGCATCGGCGATTGTTTACAACAGCGATTGGAAGGAGAGCACACAATCGAACTGGCGGGTATCAGTGATTTGACCATCGGGGGCTTGAAGTTTTCCGGGAACTCCCAACGTTGGAACAAAAGCTGTTGTCTGCATCACGGAACGATTCTATACGACTTTCCGCTGGAGCAGGTGGCCCGGTTGCTTACAAAACCCGAACGGGAACCGGATTATCGTTCGGGAAGAACACACCTGGAATTCATGACGAATTTGCCACTTCCAAGTGCAGAGATCCGTTCCGCATTTCTGCAGGAATGGTCTGCCGGTACGCATGAATTCAATTTGCCGTTGGAGGAAGTTGAGATACTGGCCCAACAGAAATATCAAGACACCGATTGGACGGAAAGTCGGTGAAGCTGCCTCTATTAAGGACGCCCTATTTGGAATGTTTCTTGACGAAGTCGAGTAACAGGTAATGCGCGGGTTCACTCATTTTGCCGTGGTTGAATCCATCCAGCTCAAATAAAGTCGCATCGGGGTGTCCGATCACTTGTAGCATCCGCCACATATATGCGTTTTCTTCATAACGTCCCAAAAGTTCCTGTTCGCGATCTCCCGTGATGAGCAGAATCGGCGGTGCATCTTTGCGTAAATGGGAAAGGGGAGCCATCTCATCAATGACTGGTTGCGTTCCTTCAATCCCTTTCTCTTCGCGGACGGTGAAGTGGGTGATGGTATGCCCGCTATACGGGATTAACCCGGCGATGTCATTCGCATCAATCTCGTATTTTTGTAACCAGCTTTTATCAAGACCGATCATGCTTGTCTGATATCCACCTGCCGAGTGACCACTCACGAAGATTTTTTTTCGGCTTCCTCCATAGACTTCTATATGCCGAAATACCCATGCCACAGCGGCGGCGGCATCGTCAACGTAAGCCGGTGATTTTACTTTGGGGTACAGCCGATAATTGACGGGCACAACCGCAATTCCCTTTTCTTTAAGTTGCTCCGGCAGGTATTTGTTACCCGCACGTAACCCCCCT
>JAGQQC010000545.1 GCA_020426395.1 Planctomycetaceae bacterium | reverse complement strand
GAATTCTATCGCAGCATCGTCATCCCGACCGAGGGTCGTTACGCCATGCTGATCCAGCGCTACATCGCCCCACCCCCGGAAGCAAACAGCCGCCGCGCCACCACGAAACATGGCCCCCGCAGCGCCGTGGAATGGGCCATCAGCCCCGACGGTCTCAACTGGACTCGCCCCCACCGCAAACAAGACGTCACCGCCAAAGTCGGCTCCATTCCCCTCCAGGGTCCAACCCTACACGACGGCAAATTCCGCTTCTATCAACCCGAGGGAGATATCTACTCCCTCAACGAAGGCCGCCTCTTCTACGCCACCTGCCTGGGCAACGGCGAATTCTCCACACGTCCCTTCACCATGCCGGAAAAAGGACTCACCTTAAACGTCGACGCCTCCTGGCCCGCCAACCAGGGCGAAACCGGCCGCGCCTACGTCATGGCCGAACTCCTCAACGCCGAAGGCAAAACGATCCCCGGTTACGAACCCCAACACCTCATCATCGAAAACCAAAACAACCCCCGACTCCCCCTCCAATGGAACGGCAAAACCGGCAACGAACTAGCCAGCCAGCAAGTCCAACTCCGCTTCTACTTCCGCGAAGCAAAGATTTATTCGGTTTCTGAAACTCGTTGATCACCGCTTCCCTCTCAACAACCGATATCCCGCCAGCAACACAACCGCTCCAATCACTGCGATAAAGAAGCTACGAATATCAAACCCCGTCACCGTGCCCAATCCTAAAAACGTTCCGATATAACCACCCACGAAAGCCCCCAATACTCCCAGGATGATCGTAATCAAACAGCCTCCTGGCTCATTCCCCGGCATAATCCAGCGCGCGAGCAACCCCGCAATCAATCCAAACAGAATCCATGACAGAACTCCCATAACGCACCTCGCAAAGTCTAGAGAATCAAAGCTGAATCAGGGGTTACCATCATTAAAGCAGATCACGCACGAAAATCATGGATGAAATCACGTTCTTGATGCATTTCTCAGACGAATTCTCTGGCGTCCTCTCAATCTGAGTACATAGCCCCATCTGTGACTCTATCTTCGCCATTCACCTCTCCTTACATCTATCCGCGCAACAAATCGACTGACAGTGAGTTGTCACCCTGAACTGTATTCAGGTTGTTGACCAAGCCTTACCTCACGCCGCTTTCAGGATTCGACTTTCGATGGATGTGGATGCTTTAGTCACGTTGATTCAAACACTCGGTTTCCCAACGTTCTGTCTCTGCGCGCTACTTTACGGCCTATATCAGTTCGGTTTGAAAGCACTCAACCTGCTGGAGCCTTACATCCGACAGATCGTTGATCGACACATTCAATTCATGGACGAACTCAGCCAGCAATTAACCAAAATTGACGACATCCACTCAGCAGTAACGGAGAAAGAAAAATGAGCGGAAAATACCAACTTGATTCGACAGACTTCATCAAAATCGCCAAAGGCGCCCTCATCGCGGGCATCGCCGCCATACTGGCCTACTTCGCACAAGCGCTCGGACTGACGAATGAAACAGTCAATATCGTCAACGGATCGGAAGGAGAACCAATGGTTGTCGACGGCATTCCCCCCGTCATCGTCTGGTGGATCCTCTCCATAGGTGTGAACCTCTTCCGTAAATGGTTCTTTGATAACACGAAAGAAATTTAAGCCATGAAGACCAACAAACTGAACCCGAAAGGCCCATTACTCTGGTTCGTCTCGATCGGAGTCGGACTCGCCATTTTCATCACGATGACCTTCCTTGGTTACAACGCCAACAGTGGCAACGTGGTTCAAGCGGGCAGTCTCGAAATCAACCCGGAATACATCAAGATTCTGCTCTCCCTCTCCGCTCTCTTAATCCCCTGGATTAACTCTCGCTGGCCCGGTATCGGTGACCTGCTGGCGAAACTGCTGAATCTCTTCGTCGATCCCAAAGAGGAACCGATTGAAGAAACCAATCCCAAAACGGACATCGATCACTTCTGCGACCTGCACGAAATCGGATTGCAGTTCGCCACACGGCAGGATTCCGAAGGAATCAAACTCTGCACGCAACTCTTCGAACGCATGCTGACACAACAAATGCAACCACTTGAGGAGAGCAAAACATGAGAAACCTGACGTTCCTTCTCCCCCTTCTACTGGTCGGATGCCTGCAACAAACTGACAGCCCCGACATCACTCCAGAACCATCGAGTAAAATCCGCACGACGATCGCCAACTCACTAGAAGGAGCCGATCGTAAAGACTGCCTGACAATCTACGGTATCTATACCGCGGCCTCCGAGTACGTAAGCAACCATCAGTTGCAAGCCGCCAACGCGGCCGAATTGTACAAGCAGCTTCAAAAAATGTTCGAACTCACCGACTGGTCCATTGGCAAATACCCTCAATTCACGACCGCTCACGAAACGGTCATGGATCCTCTCCTCGGTTCCCCACAGCAAACGATTATGGACCGCCGCGCAGAGATCGCCGATCTCTTCAAACAAATCGCCCTCGGGGCACAGGATGCCGCCCGATGAGTATCAACATCAACAAACTTTGTGGCTGGGCTGGCGAAGATGAAGCCCAAAAAGCAATGCAGGAAATCGGGGATCAATTTCCCAATTTCATGATCGCCGGCGCCACCGAAAGTAAAGCAGGCGGCACTTATCGCCTCTGGGATTTCACTCGACAGGTAATCGGCAAAGATACACAGAACTACCCGCAGAAAACGGGCGACTGTGTCAGTTTTGGGGCCAAA
>JAGQQC010000544.1 GCA_020426395.1 Planctomycetaceae bacterium | reverse complement strand
CTTTTTCGATTCGTTCTGCAAGAACACTTATTGAAGATTTTTTACATTGATCACTAATTAACGCGGAATTTTACCAAAGTTCGTTCGCGCGGGAGGATCCAGATAGTGATACCCGGTGTTCGGATTTTTTTCATCAAAGGCAAAAGCATCATAATTATCGAGGAAGTGTTTCAGGTACGCAACGGGAATCGCAAAACCAAGTCCCTCACTGAATTGTAGTTTCATATTGGTCACCCCCATCACTTCTCCCCGCTCGTTGAAAAGTGGGCCACCCGAGTTCCCCGGGTTGATTTGGGCCGTGGTTTGAATGTAAACGATCCCTTTGAAGTTTCGATTGCGAGTACTGACGATTCCCTGGGAAACGGACCGTTCCAACCCGTGCGGATTTCCAATGGCAAAAACATCATCCCCTTCTCGATAGTCTTCCGACTCTGCCAGATAAACCGGGTGGAAAGGAACGTTTTCCTGTTTAGGAATCTGGAGCAATGCCAAATCAAAATAAGGATTTAAGGCCAGAATTTTGACGTCACCAATTCGCTGTCGAGTGAATTCGTTCCTTTCATTCCGCTGGAACAAAGTCGCCGCCACGCGGGTTTCTCTCTCGACAACGTGATAATTGGTGATGCAGTAACCATTGTCATTAATAATAAAGCCAGACCCCAACCCACTGGGCGTCTCAATAAGCACCACCCCTCTTCCAAATTCTTCGACCAGTTCTTTCAGACCTTTGTCAGGAAGAGTCGCTGTGGAGTAAAGGCTTTCTGTTTCGGACTGCCCTTTTACTTCTTCGATTTTCTCACTCTGTTCAACAGGTTGGCGAGATTTAATCTCCTCAACAGGAATTTTCAAGACATCCACACCAATATCAACATACAACAGTGAAGTGTCGGCCTTGAGCACATCCCCCATAATTTTATGTCCGGAACGGAGTTCCACGACTTCGGCTCCGTTGGAAAGCGTCACCCAACATAAAAGTGTTGAAAATAAACCCACGAATGCTAGTCGCATACTCTTGAATCGTCGCATTAATCAACATTTCCCAGCTAAACAGGAATCACATTGTAAAACACAAAGGAACCCCAAAGTTATCGTGTTATGTTCGTGTTAGTCATTCGAATCGATAATCAGCGTGACAATCGGAACAGTGTTTTTCCAACCGATCCAGATGAGTACGGAACTGGTTGAAGTTCTCTGATTGAATTGCCGTTTTCATTTCCGCTGCAGTGGTGAAAAAACCAGCAGCTTGTTCATGATAACCGGATTCCTCCGTTGAGGGATAGCCCGGAGAATCGATGATTTTTCCTAACATGGCAAGAATAGCCGCCTCCCGTTCCGCAACTTTCTGTTCTGATTTTAACTTACCTTCCGAATCGATATTCTTCGCAAGCCAATCAAACGCCGATTCCATCCGGTACATAATTGCCCCCCGATCGACCCGTTCGCTGAACTTCACAGACTGGTCAAGCTCGTGATCGAGTGAGACAGCCTCACCATTTAAGACAGAATGAATTTGTTGCAGAGGAACCTGGGCCGCCTTAAAGGAAGCACGCCCCGCTTCAGCAGATTGAGCCACCAATCGGGCTCCGCAATCCGCAAGCACAAAGGCCTGTTCTTTCCACCGGAAGGTCTCGTTCACTTGTGAAGCAACCAGGGCGGTTGCGATCAAAGCTTCCGACTCCTCGGAGATTTCACCTAACGATCGATTGTAGCTTCCTAGCTGGTTCAAATAGGAACCTAGGCTGATCGAAATGCGAGTGACTTCCTCTTCCAATTGAGTAGGAGAGATAACGCTCCCCCAATCATCTGCGGATGGGTTCTTATTGGGAGCGGTTGAGTTAAGTTCCGGAGGTTGTCCGGTGGTAGAGGGAACAGCCGTCGAGTTGCTCGCCGCCGCAAGTCCTGTTGATTCCTGAATCCGAAGGTCTTCCGGTTTCACCAGTGCTAAAGGTTTTTCAAACCAGATGTCATACGGAATATCATCGAGCTGTTTATTTCCCGATTCGTCTACGCTCACCCCGTCTGGAAGCCCATTATCATTCTGGGAATGTTCAACTTCCGCAACAACTTCTGTCACAGTATTTTCTACTGTGAAAACTGGCTGAGTAGGAGCATTATCGGCTGGGGGGACGTTCGGGCCGGTACCAGTACCGCAACCTGTGATCATCGCAAGACAAATCAGGAGAGTCGGGAAGGCGAGTCGATTATTGCGGTTGAACCGTTTCAAAATCACATCCATGAGCTGAACATTCTGGTAGTGTTCGTAACACTACCCTATAGCAAAGCAAGTCGTAGAATTTCCGTCAAGGAACTGAGCCTGCTTTTATGACTTATCCCCATGAGGCAACACGACTAAATCATTTTACCCAGCTTACGGTACAAATTGGAGGGATTCTTGCTGTACATCCAGGAATGTTCCCATCAGGACATTTAGGTTCATTGAATGGTGCAGGATTTCGAGCCTGAATTTCCTGACTTAATCGTTATTTCTTGCCACCCGCTGCTCAAAAGCGGCTCCGGAGCCTCAAGCGATGTACATAGTATTCAGAGACAGAGGCGTATTTTCTTGCGCGAATGACCTGAGTGGAACGACCTGTAAACTCGGGCGTGGAAATTGACTTTCGTCCCAAGAAATTGGCTACGAGCAGAACAAGGCGCGATATGCTTCGAATGTCGAATGAGACCATTGTTAAATCCAAATAAATTCAGTTCACATCCCCCCACGCCGTTGGCTATAGTTAAAA
>JAGQQC010000543.1 GCA_020426395.1 Planctomycetaceae bacterium | reverse complement strand
ATCCTCAGTTTGCCGAATTCACTATTTTCCCCAATGTCGTGTTCTTTCAGGAACTTGACCCGCAATGGATTGTTTCCCATCTGAGTGAGATTGTGGAGGTTTGTTCTCTGCCTCTGGTACTTGCTCAGCTACGCATTTCATACAAGCTTCTGCCAGGTCCGGTCACCTCCGTTGACCTGTTTAATCGGGAAGAAAAAAACCACCTGAAAATTGGTTGGGACTATTCTTCTACCTGAAAACCAGAAGCAATTTGACCCATCAAAGGGTTAATAGGATCACTAACAATTTAACCACACTTACTTGTAGAGAATGCCTACCTCGTGCGGAGAAAGGATGCTCGTTATGGCTCTACCTCAAACTGTCCGGTCATTTCCCCGATTGCGAAACGTCTTCCGTTTGGCCTGCGCCGGATGTTTCTGCCTGACCCTGTTGCTCACCTCGGTTGTTCAAGCCGCCGATGTTACTCCGCAACAGCAGGAAATCATCGACAAGCTGATGGAAGCACTCAAAATCTCCAAGCAAAACAACAATGCGACCGAGAAGGCCCCCACGAGTGCCCGCCAGAATGACACAAAAGAGATTATTCTCACCCGTCAGATGTTGAATCAGGTGAATCAGGAGGCGGATCGATTAGTTAACGAACTTCGAAACAGCCTCTACTCGGGCATCCCGGGTATGAACCAGATTTTCGGAGAAGCACTGACTCTCAAGTCGAATTTGAAGGTGCTTACGGATCGCTCTGCGGTCGTTCATGACCATCGGGAATTGATGGACGACTTGCGAGCCCTGGACCGGGACTGGCGATCACTGGCTTATCAACTCTCCCAGATGCGGGACATCACCACGAATGCCAAACGAAGCGTGCAGATCATTAATGATTATGCGACACAGATTTCCCAGGCATTGAATGTCGATCCACAAATGGATCGCAAGGAAGTACAGCGGCAGGCTTATATTCTTGAAGAGCAGCTGCGCAATCTGAATAACGATATTCGCTTCGAGTTGGGACACACACAGCAAATCACTGAGTTAACCCAACTCGGCGGTAAAGTCCGCTCCGATGCACAACATCTCTCGGATCAAATCGCCGCCGGAAACAGCTATCAGGACATTGTCCTCGCTTATAAATCTTACAACATTCTCTGGCGAGATTTCGTCCAGCAGTTGCATCAGTACAACAATCGATACATCGAACGAGATATCATGTCGATCTACCAGACCGACAGTAACATCATCGAGTTACTCTGGATCCCTAAACAGGCGGACTGGACCCAGCTAACAGAGCTGTCACACATTCTTCTCCGGGATGTCCGTCAGCTGTTTGATAACATTAATATGTCCGAGTTGATGACCTTATCTGAGCCCCAGGAAGCCATCAAAACAGGCCGTATTTACCGAGATCTGTGCGAATCTTTCAAACGAATTATCAACGAACAACGGCCTGAAAATGTGCTCTCCAGTGAGTTTGAAAAACTGGATACGGCCTGGAAAGTTTTCGCAACCGATATGATCGAATTAAAAGGGACCGAGACGTGGAACAGTATGAAACAGATCAATAACAGCATCGTCTCACTACGATCCGCATTGTTGATCAAACCAGCAAATTACGACAACGATGCCCTGGTCGAATCCGCTTCCAATTTGGAATCGATGGCAGAGCATTTGCAAATCGACATGCAACGCTGGTTGAACTCCAGTTACGGCAGTTCTGTTCCAAAACGTCGCGAATACTTAAGCGACACTGATCAGTTCGTTTATCTGTCTCGCGATTTTCATCAAAAATTGGCTGACGGTTTTCGAGACCAGACAACCCTCAAGGCAACTTCGGCCGACCTGCTTTCCCGCTGGTTAAAACTGTTAGGGGGAATCGGTCAGTGCAACACGCTGGATCGGGAACACCTCAATCAAGTTTCCGAAGCAATCACCGCCGAATTGGTGAAAATTCAGTCTCAACTGACTTTGTAGCCTGTAGCCTCTATTGCAATAAAAAATTCTGAGCTGTCGAAACAAGCCAACCATAGGTTCGACAGTGAAACAACACTCAGCCCGATGTTCTTCATCGGGCTGTTTTTTTATTTGCAAGAAAATTTTGCGGATGCGGTTAGCAATGGTAAGAATTACCAGTCCGCAGCAGGGGTCATAGCAGGCTTTCACAAGGTGTGGATTACGAGCGCCCTGTCGGTTCGCAGGAGTATGTTCGGCTCCTCCTCTCAATCCTCTTCAGAGAGAGTAGATTCTGAAAACAGCTTACTGACAAGGCGAGAAAAGGAACGATACCAGTTAAGCACTCACATGAAACAGAAACGCCTCGCCATCCATTAATCTCCTGGTCAGCCAAACGTTAACCGCGACAGACACGACTCCTAACACGATGGAAAACTCATTGAATTCAGTGCCAGAAAAACAGGTCTCTTCTCAGCAATTCCGCTCCCTAACCCCAGTCGTTGACAGGACGTGGGCTTACTTTACCCCTTTGGAAAAGCCCAAGCTGCGCTATCGGGCTGGCCCCAAATCAGGCTAAAACCGCTTTAATTTGAGGACTGGTACGGCGAAATCAGTCTGCCAGAGGTCGCATCCTCAATTCAAACTCGAGTACAATTCCTGAGTTCGTTGGAAATTTTTTTGTTTTTTTGAGAATTTTTCCAGATTGGCAATCTGAATTGTTGACAGTTCGCATCCATTTTGGCAATCTAGATGTCATACAGGTCCTGTCATTGGGAGTAGATCATCTACATACTCCCTCGCATTCAAA
>JAGQQC010000542.1 GCA_020426395.1 Planctomycetaceae bacterium | reverse complement strand
GGATCCCATTTCCGTGCTTTAGTCAATAACGAAAAAGCCTCCGTTGCTCGACTGGCTCTAATGATGAAATTCTCCTTTTTTCACTTTCCATTTCGAATTGTTTTATCGCTAGTCCTCCTCACAACTATTTCGATCTCCGCTGAAATTCTTGCTGAAGAGAAACAAACCAAAGAGCAGGTCTCATTCACACCGCAGGATTGGGGACCCAACAGTTGGCTCAAGAATACCCCCGGAACCCAAATCACCGGACATTCTGACACCACAGATATTATGGGGATTGTCGTCGATCCGAGCGGCCAACCGGTCTCTGGTGTACACGTCGATCAATTTCGGACCGTTGTCAATCGCACCGATGAAGCGGGGGTTTTCCGTGTCAATACACAAGGAGAACCTCGCGTACTGCGAGCTTATCATCCCGATTATGAGATTTGGTTTGGAGCTCCGTTACCGGGCGATGAGATACGAATTCAATTGGAACCCAAAAAAGAAAAAGTATCGACTCACAAAACGGTCCATGTCGTCGATGCGCGAAACGCAGCTCCAATCAAGGGAGTGACTGTGACAGCCATCCGCTGGAATGGACCTCGGAGAAGAGAAGTAGCAGCCTCGGTTGTGACCAACGTTGAAGGCATTGCTCAATTCGACAGTCTGGACCCCATCCTTCATCATTTACAGCTCAGTGCGGAGTCGATCGTTCCGTATATTAAAACGCAACGGAATACCAGCCCCGAAATTTCTATTGTCGTCCTCCCTTTGGAAGCTGCTTGCGAACTCACCTTGCGCGCGGTTGATGCGGAAACAGGTGAGGGAATCCCGGGAGTCAAATTTGGACGGGAAATGGCTGGCGCAGAAGACTGGTTACACGTATTGGTTCCCGATGCCATCGGTTCGAAGCTTCCCGTTCGGTATGACTTCGATCCCGACCCCGATCTTCCCCCGGAATCGGCTTATGAAACAGATGCCGATGGATACTACCGTTGTCTCGTGGAATCAAATCCGTGGAGTTACATGGTCTATCAATCTCCGCCCGGTTACAGACGGATCGTTCCGATTAACGGAAGGCAGGAAACCCGGATCGAAACGCCGCCCGGCGGAAAAGTGGAATATACGTTCCGGTTATTGAAGAAAAAACCGCAGAATTGAGTATAGAACGGGGTGCGTACTCGCCTGACACAAGAACGTTTTCGGTAGCAGTCTTTACCGATTCATGATCGAATGGAATTGACAATTGAATCGTAAAGATTTACTTTACACTGCAAAGCATCTCTTTTCTCCCTCTGAGGACAGTCACAATGGAACTGTACGACGCCTTGAATCAGATCGCCGCCATACGCGAGCAGATGTCGAAAACAGAATTGTTTCGAGGGTACCGCTCGGCGACGGTCGCCTTTTCAGGTGTCCTGGGCATCTTCGCCGCTTCAATTCAGACGCGCTGGATACCCGCTCCGCTGAAAGAGCTCGAATGGTATATGCTGCTCTGGTTTTTCGTAGCGACGCTCAGCCTGATTCTGGTCGGCATTGAGCTCTACTGGAAAGCGTTTTGCGTCGGCACCGGGTTAATGAAACAGATGACGATTTCCGCCGTCGGTCAGTTTCTCCCCTGTATTATTATCGGTGCGCTCCTCACAATGTGCATCTTCAAAGGAGCCTCTGAAGTCGCCTGGATGCTCCCGGGATTGTGGGCACTTTTATTCGGGTTGGGGATCTTCTCTTCCTACCGCATGCTCCCCGCCCCCGTCTGCTGGGTTGGTGTGTATTACGTCGTCTGTGGATGCGGTTGCCTGATGTTAGGTCAGGGAGAATATGCCTTCTCACCCTGGCAGATGGGAATTACATTCGGCGGTGGTCAGCTTATCGCCGCGTTTGCTTTGTATTGGACTTTGGAGCGAGATGATGCCACCTAAGAAAAAACCAGCCAGCAAAAAAACGAAAGAAGCAAGTTCCTCAGAGGGTCGCTTCTCCTACGAAGGCCTTGACCGGGTGATGCACGAGAAAGCCCGCCTCGGAATTCTCGCTTCCCTCGCGGCCAATGCAGACGGACTGTTGTTCAATGACCTCAAACAACTTTGCGCTCTCACCGACGGAAACCTGAGTCGACATCTCACTGTTCTTACGGAATCCGAACTCGTCGAAGTCTGGAAAGAGACGACCACCTCCCGCCCCCAAACTCTCTACCGCCTCACTCCCGCCGGTCGTAAACGGTTCGCCGAATACATCAGCGTTCTGGAAAAAGTCGTCTCCGATGCACAGGTGGATGTGAAAGCGAGTAAAGGATTGAAAGATCTCCCGGGAGGCTGGGCTCCGGCGTGAGATAACATCAGGATCTGAATGCCGCTTTCAAATGTGTTTTTTCTTTCGACGTGTCTTTCTCTTCTGTTCAATCTCTCCCGAATGATAAGAGTTGCACCATGAGCTCTGTAGATAACCTACCCCGATTAAATCTGATCGACTTTTATCGACTTCATGGTGGTGAATTCTTTCTGCTGATCACTACAGCCGTTGAGAGATTGCTCGAGCAATTCCCAGACGCGGAGTTACCTGACGAATTGACGGCTATTTACGGATGGAGGCAATTGGATGTAGAAATTCGGAACGGAGGATGTGTTCAATACTTCAACGATCATGCCGGTGAACCCGGAACTGAAGAGCTGGCTCAACTACTGGATCAACTTGAACTGGAAGAGGCAAGTGAACTTATTTGGGATGTGATCGGATTGATCGACGATCTGGAGGACGATTTTGAGGATGCGGATTACGAAGAAA
>JAGQQC010000541.1 GCA_020426395.1 Planctomycetaceae bacterium | reverse complement strand
CTGTAATCAAGTCTGTCAGAATGGATTCTGTCAGCCAGCCGGGAAGAGCATGGACTCTAACTGAGAGTCGATATGCTTCTTTCTGTCGTTCCCGTCCGCGTCGGTTCGGTTGTGCCTGTGGTGGTTGGACAACAACAGGCGGGCATTAACCCTGAATCACCTGATAGTGTCCCTAGCCAGGACATCAAGGAGCCTGGCTTGTCATGGCACGGTTTGCGCTTGGCGGAATGGTAATAGCTTTCGCGGGCAAAACGCGCGACCATCCCGTTGGCAATATTCGCAATACCGACTACGAGAGCGGCTTGGACTTGATTGACCACTTGGATGTTTTGGATATTAAATCGCATCGTTCTACCTCCTGCGTCATTCCGCAGTTCCAGAAGATTGAGACTGAACTTGGTGTTGATTCTTAAAAAGCCAGTTCAGCCAAAAGTTGCACGTTATCACTTTCTTATCGTGCAGAATAAAAAATAACTCGTTCTAAAATCAGGTGCTTGTACCAGCTCGGTAAAATTACACCTTCCTCTAATGGTAAGAGCGACCAACAAGACAGTTGGTTCGCATTACCTGCTGACATTTTCGGATTTTATTCTGAAATTGCCATAGGTGATTCCGGAAATCTCACAAAATTACTGTAAACGTGTACCCAACAAATACAACCACGATCCGTAACCTTTGAATAATAAGACACTTACGAAATGTGCTTGCGGCGCGAAGTATTTTCCAGAAAAGGGCCGCAAAACCTGCTTAACCGGTAAAGTTTAACAATCCACTTGGTCGATTTATCAGAACAGGCACATTTTGCATGCCTGTTGAATCGAACCCGCTGAGTCAAAAGCAGGATTTCCCCCCATGAATCGTTTATTTCAGATCGCGGCCGTCACATTCTTCTCATTCACTGCCATTGGCTGCTGCTGTTGCGGCCCTGTTTGTGATCCCTGTGGAGGATACAACTATGGTAACTATGGGGGAGGCTGCTGCTTATTCGGAGGACCGGGAAGCATTTTTGATAGCTGTTGCACCAGTGGTTGTGGAAATTCCTGTTACGATCCCTGCTGTGGGCCGGTTATGAGTGCAGGACCCGTGTATGGCGGAGGAGATTGTTGTACGACTTCCTCGACCGCTTGGCAGGCCGGTCCAAGTTATAGTAGTTCCGCTCCCATGTCGCATTCACCAGGTCCCCATTTGTCCGTACCGACTCCAGCCGGTGTCACGAGCGGCCCTGTATCCTATCACTCATATGGTCATGAAACCTCTTCCGGCCTGAAAATCAGTAGTCACCCGGAATCATCCGGACCTGTTTATCAGCAGTCTTCGAATTCCCCCTGGATTCGAGCCGGTTATTAAACCACAGTTGACCCGGCTTGTTTTCTATACTCAAGTAACGGGTAGCCACCGACAATGACCACCTCCAAGAACCAAGCCGAACTCGATCGACTGGCTCCAACAAAGCGTCCCGCAGAGAAACCGGTCGGTTTTCAAACCTGGCGAGACCTCTTTTTTCTACACTGGTCGGTTCCCAAAGAGATCCTGCGCGCTGCCATCCCGTCTCCGCTGGAATTGGATCTTTACGACGATCATGCCTGGCTGGGAATTGTGCCTTTCAAAATGCGCGAGGTTCATCCAGCCTGGTTTCCTGCAATTCCGGGCATCTCCAACTTCCTGGAAACCAATGTCCGCACCTATGTCTATTACAAAGGTGAACCGGGGGTCTGGTTTTTCAGCCTCGATGCCAATGCCACTTTAGCAACGCTTGTCGCCCGATTGCGCTGGAATCTCAATTATTGCTGCGGGCGTTTGACGCTGGCCGAACAGGAAGACAAATTTCACTTTACTGGTCGTCGAATGTGGCCCAAACATATAGAAAAACTTCCACATTACGATATCCGGACAGCATTAGCTCCAGGCATAAAAGAATACAGGACTGCTTCACCTGGAAGTTTCGAACATTTTCTGGTGGAACGTTATCTCCTGTTTACCAGAACGAAGTCAGGAAAGCAGTTGCGGGGACAGGTACACCACTCGCCCTATACTTACACGGAAGTTCAAGAGGCCCGATACATCGGCAATTTAGAAGGACAGATCGGTTTGGAAAACTTATCTCTGATTCCGAACCATGCGTTGTACAGTCCGGGTGTTTCTGTGGAGATGTTTAGCCTCCGAGAAGTTTGATTCGAGCTTACAGAGGTTGGGCATCCAATGATTGTTTGCTGATGAATTCGTTCAGTTCATCAGCCGTGAAGACACTCGTGGTTGCCCCAACAGCCCGAACTGCACTTGCTCCAAGTGCGCTGCCACTGACCACACAATCGAGTAGCGACGCTTCGTTCAAAAGTCCATGCATGAAGCCTGCCACAAAAGCATCGCCACTGCCTGTTCCATCTATGTAAGGAACCTGAAAACAACGGGTGCGAAACTCTTCCTGCTCGCTGAGGACCACGGTACCCTGATTACCGCAGGTAATCAGAATCGTTTCGACTCCCGCATCGCGCAGTTTGCGTGCTTGATCGAGTGGGTCTGTTAAACCGGTCAGTAACTGTGCCTCGTCATCATTCGGCATAAAGTAATCGGTATAAGGCATCAAAGATTTGATGTCGTCCCAGTAATCTTTTTGAGTGGGGGTCACGACATCAAGCACCGTCGGAACATTCGCCTCGCGTGCCATCTTGAAAACTTCGATTAGATTCTCTGAGGTCAAATTGGGGGGAAGCAAATATCCCCCGACATACAGAATTCTGGACTGTGCGATCAATTCGGGTGTGATTTCGGTCCCGTTGAAC
>JAGQQC010000540.1 GCA_020426395.1 Planctomycetaceae bacterium | reverse complement strand
CCACTTTCGATGTGGATAGACAGGGGGAACAAGGCGAGGGATTATAATAACTCTTTCCAGATGTCGTACAATCCGGCAGCGGAGTAGGAGATTGAATAACGTCCCGCAACACTTTCCCTCGCGGCTTCTGAAAACTCATTACGACGTTGGGCATCGGGAATCAGCTCTTGGAGTGCGTATTCCAATAGGTCTGGATCGCCTGGCGGTAAGAGCATCCCTGAGTAGTTCGGTTCGATAATCGAGATGGTGCCACCTACTGTCGTTGCAACAATCGGACACCCACTGGCAGCCGCCTCCAACAGTACACGTCCGAATGGTTCCTGATGAGCGGTGTGCACGAGCAGATCAACTTCATTCAGAATGAAAGGAATGTCCTCGCGGTAACCTAGAAAATGGACATGCTCTGCGTGTCCAGCTTCATCAAAGACTTGATGCAAACGTTTTTCGTAATCAATGCTTTCTTGCTTTTGTGAGTAGCGTTCACCGACGAACAGCAAGTGTAGTTCTGGAAACGACTCGATCAACCGGCTGACAGCTTCAGCGACGACGTTTTGACCTTTACGTAGACATATCTGGCCAATATTCGCAATAAGGAAGCTTTCCGGTTTCAAGCCGAGTTCGAATTTTAATTTACCAATCGGCGGGCGAGGCTGAAATAATTCTGTATCAACACCGTTGTTCAAGGCAATGATCTTGTTTGCGGATAAACCTTGTTTTTCATGGTAGTAAGCGGTCGCATCCGAGACTGCAATGAGCCGATCGAGCTGATTGAGGTCTTCAATGGCCTGATCGCTCAGGCGAATAATGTCCCGCAGGTGAGCAGTCAAGGGTTGATGGATATCTCCCGCGATACGCCCCAAATGTCTCCCCATAGCCAGACTGTTCGCGTGGACGAGATCGGGCTGAACTTGTTCGATAAGTGAGCGGAGTTCGGTATTGATTTCCTCCGAGCTTCGTTTACGACCCGACTTGTCCCGGAGTTGAAGTGGATAAATCGGGAGATTCAGTGCCTGCAACGCTTCAAATAACCGGCCTTCAGGTGGAGCAGCAGTGATGAACTGCAGATCTTTTCGTTTGAGTAAGCGGAGCGCGGCCAACAGGGAATGCTCCCCACCGTTGAGGGTGGTGTATTCAAAGCAGATTAGAATGCGGTGGCAGCGATCAGCAGACATTGGGGAAGGAACAAGTAGGTGAAAAATCGGTGGATGGAGTATTTGCCCGAGTGTAGCTGATTCCCTCAGCGTTGAATATCCTGCGAAACAGAGGCTTTTCCCGGTGGGGAGAGACTGGTCGCTGTTGCCCGCCCCGGTTCGGGGTTAGAATAAGGCCCGCTTTCCTCCAAAGTATTGGAAATCGTCGTGAGCCCCATCCTAAAAAATGAGAATGAGTTTTCCGGTGAGTGATTCTGTTTTGAGCGTGCATGTCGATCTCGGTTCCCGCAGTTATGATATTTCGATCGGTTCCAACCAGCTCGATCAGTTTGCAGAGACGGTCGCGAAGTGGATTCCGGCTCCCGCTTCAGGGATCAAAAAAGTCGCGGTGGTGACGGACCGGAATCTGGCGAAAACACATCTGCCGGCTGTTGTGAATAGTTTGAAATCGGCGGATTGGCAGATCTGTGAAATTGTGCTGGAACCGGGAGAGGGTTCCAAGTCGATGGCCGTCATGCAGGAAATCTACGATCAATTAGTCGACTTCAAGGCGGATCGGGGAACATTACTCGTAGCGCTGGGTGGAGGCGTCATTGGCGACGCGGCCGGATTTGCCGCGGCCAGTTACACTCGCGGGATTCCCTTTATCCAGGTTCCCACAACGCTACTCGCCCAGGTGGATAGTTCCGTCGGCGGGAAAGTCGCCGTCAATCATCCTAAGGCCAAAAATCTGATCGGGGCGTTTTACCAACCCAAAGGAGTCTTCATCGATACGGCGACATTAACGACTCTTCCCGAACGGGATTACCGGAGCGGTCTCGCGGAAGTTGTTAAATACGGAATGATTTTAGATGCCGACTTCTTTGAATATCTCGAACAGAACATCGACGCATTGAATGAGCGTGACCCGGAAGTTCTCCGCTATGTAATTTCTCGTAGTTGCCGCTTAAAGGCCGATGTGGTCGAGGAAGACGAAGAGGAACGGACCGGTTTACGAGCCGTTTTGAACTACGGTCACACTTTTGCACACGCGTTTGAAGCACTCTGCGGATACGGTGTGTTGATGCATGGCGAGGCGGTCAGCATCGGAATGATCTGCGCCAGCCGTTTAGCCGAACGAATGGGACGTGTTGATGCCGAATTGACCCAACGTCAGGTCGATCTGCTTTCCGCGTTGAAATTACCAGTGGAGCTTCCCGCCGATGCCGGGCTGAATGTGGATGCGATTCTCGATCGCATGAAGCTCGACAAGAAAGTGCTCGCGGGCAAATTACGATTTGTCTTGCCGACTCGCATGGGGCATTGCGAAATGGTAACGGATGTTACCGAAGCAGATGTCCGGGCGGTTTTGTAGTAGACCGAACAGAATGTTTTGATCAGGTCAGGTGAGTCACACCGCTACCAATGACAACCTGGTTTCGTCCAGCATTTTTAGCGCTATACAGAAACTCGTCGGCGAGATAAATCAGTTCATGACTGTTGGTCGCCGGTTTATGCAGTTCGGCCACTCCAGCACTGATCGTGACCTGGAGGTTTTTCTGTTTGAACCGCACGGGAGTCGCTTCGATTCGTTTCCGAATCAATTCCGCGATCTCGTATCCTTCCTGGATATTATAATGAGGCAGGGCACAGAT
>JAGQQC010000053.1 GCA_020426395.1 Planctomycetaceae bacterium | reverse complement strand
TGTCAACAAGGTTAATCCGGCAAGAGCGAGGATCAGTATGGTGACGATGACCGAGCGAGTAATCAGAGAGAACAATCGTTGTTTGTGGGTGAAGTCCACCAGGCTGCGATAGAAGTAGACGACGAGCACCGGTAGCCCGAGCAATAGCAGTAGCCAGAGCGGGTGTGTCAATTCAAGTTGCAGGTCGCCATTCCAC
This sequence comes from Planctomycetaceae bacterium, assembly GCA_020426395.1. Lineage (GTDB taxonomy): Bacteria > Planctomycetota > Planctomycetia > Planctomycetales > Planctomycetaceae > Polystyrenella. The sequence continues at coordinate 15,720 of JAGQQC010000053.1, read as the reverse complement.
ATAATGTTGTTAATCTTATCCGTCGATGTTCAGGTTAAATCCATGTTGATTACGTAGGACATTTCAATCGACCCACCGCCGTTGGTAGAGATACCATTCGACGCAGGAGAAAATGGTTGCAAACAGAATCAGATAGAACCAGAAGGGGCTGAACGAAAACCCCGCCTGTTGCAGTTTTTGGACCGAGTCCGTCAGTTCCGGTGTCCGCAGATTTGATTCCTGACTGTTCGCGAGATTACAGGCAATCTCAATCTGAGGAATCGGAACGGAAGCCGTATTTTCGATGGAGGTGGTTTCCGTTTTTTTCTCTTGAGTGACGGGTGACAATTTCCATAACCCGACATGATTCAACGGCCCCAACCAGAGTTGTTCGTCTTGTGCGATGAGTTCCTCGGCATGTTCCTGGGGACCGGTTAACGAAATCGAGGTCAGCTTGCGAGTGACCCGTTCGGAGCCGGAGGGTTCTTCAGCCGAATCCGGCTTCTTGGGTAAATCAATGGTTGTTGAATCCGGTTCCAGCTCGGAGACATCCACCTTGCGAACGGCTCCGGTGGCCAGTGATTCAAGGAATTCCGATTCGGCGCCGCTGAACCAGTTCAGGGCGTTGCTCATTAAAATCGGGAATGCCGTTCGCAACGGAAGATCCCCTTCGTCGAGGCTGGCATTGAGGACGATCACTTTCTGCTGGTCTGTTTCGTGACTGAAGTAGATTGGAATTTCTTCAACAGAGGTAGCTAATTCTTCTATTTCTGTTTTGGGTTCGATCTTCCGGGCTTCTGAGAGGAGGACATTGTCCAGCCGCACATGAGCCATCAGTTTGGATTCTTTGTCCTGGGCAGCAATTAATGGCGAGGATTCCGTTTCACCTACGGTCCACAAGTCGGTCGTACTCTCCGGTTCGATGACAAGAACATTTCCGGTTGGCAGGACTTCGGGTGTTTTTCGATGAAAGACGAGTACTCCGTTTTCCGGAATCGTTTCGGGTTGCTTCGCTACGATTTCGAGCTCCACGAGAGGGATCGCATTAAAGACCTGTTCCAGGAACCGGTTTCCTTCGGAAACCAGGATTACTTTTTGTGGCTGGAGTGTGGAGAGAATCGCATACGCTTCGTTATCACTGGCGAGCGCGTCTTCTTTATCAAGAAGAGCAGTTAGGATCCCTCCTGTGGGTGAAGTGTATTCCAGTACCTTCGACCAGGTTTCATCCGGTTCCAGTTTCAGTGGGATAACATCGACGATGTCTCCCTCAAGTTCCATTTCCAGGCGGGTCTCGGCTGGTTCACTGGATTGGTTGATGACTTCGACCAGGACTTCATACCCCACCGGATCGATTAGATTGCGGCGGATTTGAAACTGGGTGATACCGACGTTTGCCGTATCAGGTTCGCCGTATAGCTGCGAAACAACATGCTCAGTCGCGGCGACGTTTTCGAAATCATCGAACCCGCCATCGGTCATGAGCACGATTTCGCCGTTCGGATGGCCTTCGATCAGGCTGTTGGCTAGTTTGAGGGCTTCGCGGAAATCGGTGGGCTGGTCGGTCGGTTCTAATCCATCAACGGCTTGATGTAATGTGCGATGATGTCCGGTTAACCCAGTTACTACTTCCGCTGTCGCGCCCACGGCGATCAGCGCCATGTCATCCCGGCTGCGGAGAGTGCGGATCATGTCGTGGATGTCTACTTTGGCTGCTTCCAGTCTCGAACCCTCGCTAGTGTCATTCGCCTGCATACTCGCGGAGCGATCCAGCAGAATCACCAGCCGCCGTTTCTGGTTTGTTTCCCAGAAGAAAAGCGGATCGGTGAGGGCGAGGGCCAGCAGGGCGAGGAAAAGTAATTGCAGGAGCAGCGAGAGCAGATGCCGCAGTTGTTGCCAGATAGAGCGCGGTTTCTTTTCCTCATAGATCTGATTCCAGAACATCGTCGTCGAAACCGGCACTCGACGGAGCCGGATCTTCAGCAGGTAAAAGATCACGATCGGAATCGCGAGCAAAAACCAGAACAAGGCTGCGGGGGATGTTAAGGACATAAGTGGATCTAGGGTTTTATTTTTTCAGGAACCACGAAACAGACGAAAAACACGAAAAAAATAAAAACAAATAGGGTAGCTCAGCTAATCTCATCAAAAGTTGTCTGGATTACCCGACTTCAATTCATGCTTGCTCTTTTTCATGCCTTTCGTGTTTTTCGTGGTTAATCAAATTTAATTTTTGACGACGTTCGATTCTCGTAACATGCGAAGAATCAATGCATCAAAGGGAACATCTCCCGGGGAGGCGGTGTAGCCCATACCGTATTGACGACAGTAGCGCTCGACTTGTTCCATGAAATCGGAAAACAGTTTCTTGTATTGTTTTAATCCACGTTCGGTGATCGTTACCTTGTTAACGGTATTGGTTTCCATATCGAGCAGTTCGAGCTCACCCCGAAGAGGTGGGTCGGCTTCTTTATGGTCGAACAGTTGCAGAACGTGTGGTTCGTACTGGTGATGTCGCAGGATGTTAAGTCCTTCCTGGAAACCGTGCGGGTCGAATAAATCGCTGATGACGATGACGACTCCTCGGCGTTGTTGCCGTCGGACAAATCCCTGCACCATTGCGGTGAGACTTGTGTCGTGTCCGGCAGGGTGCAAGTTCTCGAGGAAACGCATCAGTCCCAGTATCTGTGCTTTTCCTCGAGTGAGTGGGTAATCAGCCAGGATGCTGTCCGCAAAGCCAATGATGGCGATGCGGTCGAGGTTGGAGAGGGCCATATAAGCGAGCGCCGCCGTCATCTGGCGGGCAAGGTCAAATTTCGGCGGTGTTCCAAACCCCATACTGGGAGAACAATCAAGCATCAGGTAGAGGTGTAAATCTTCCTCCTCCTGAAATCGTTTCAACAGCAGTTCATCATGGCGGGCGTATAAAGACCAGTCGATATGCCGGAAATCGTCACCCGGGGTATAATCCCGGTGGTCGGCGAATTCGATTCCCGTACCCAGTTGCCGGGTCCGCTGCTGGGCGAGCAGTTGACCACGGAAGACGCGACGAGAGACGATCGCGAGATATTCGAGCTTCTTCAGAAAGTCTGTATCAAATAAAGGCATCGTCAATTGGGCTCAACAGGCAAAGTTACAGAAAACGAACATTGGACGCTGTGAGGTTTTACATCAGGAAGCGACCAGGGCGGCTTTACCCAAAGTTGCGAGTATATTGTCGATGACATCATCGGCGAAAACATTTTCTGCCTGACCTTCGAAGTTCAAGATCATGCGATGCCGCAAGGTGGCGTGGGCGACCGAGCGAATATCATCGCGAGAGACATGATACCGGCTGTCGAGAATTGCCTTGATTTTCGCGCCGAGGATCAAAGCTTGCGCGCCGCGTGGGCTGGAACCATATCGAACGAATCGTTTGACCATCTCGGGAGCGATTTCCTGATCGGGGTGCGTGGCCAGTACGAGCGCGATCGCGTACTGCCGAACTTCATCGGCGATGGGAATCTGTCGAGAGAGCGCCCGCATCTCAAGGATGCGATCACCCTCGAGCACTGCTTCTGCCTCTGGTATTTCGACTTCCGTAGTTCGTTGTAGAATTTCGGCGATTTCATCGGAGGTGGGGAAGGGGACAAGTAGCTTCTGGAAGAATCGGTCTAGCTGGGCTTCCGGAAGAGGATAGGTTCCCTCCATCTCCAGCGGGTTTTGTGTGGCGAGCACCAGAAAAGGTTGGGGCAGCTTATGGGTAGTGCCGCCGATGGTTACCGAATGTTCCTGCATCGATTCGAGCAAGGCCGATTGTGTTTTCGGCGTCGCCCGGTTGATTTCATCTGCGAGGACGATGTTGGAGAAGACCGGCCCTTTCTGGAAATCGAATTCGCGACGACCATCGGGGGTTTCCATTACGACGTTCGTCCCGATGAGATCCGCGGGCATCAAGTCGGGAGTAAATTGGACCCGGCTAAATTGCAGGTGCAGAGCATCAGCTAATGTCCGCACAAGTAAGGTTTTTCCTAATCCGGGAACCCCTTCCAACAGAACATGCCCTCCGGCGATGAGGGCCATGATCGTTCCCTCAACGATATCTTCATGTCCGACGATCACTTTGGAGACTTCGGCGGTCAACTTACTGAAATCGGCGCGAAAGTCGGCCAATTGTTTCTGAACTTCTTCAGAGGGAGTGGGGGTGGAGGAATTCAATTCACTCATATGCTTGCTCCAGGGGAAAGGAGATACAGGCTTGGATGATTACTTGTCTCAAAGCGACTCAAGAACAGTCATTTTCGCACAGGTGATGACCTCAAGATACTGTACGAAGAGAATATTCTGAAAGGGATCGAGAATGACCAGGAAGCAAACAATCAGCGGTGGATCAGCTTAACAATTTCGTGTTAAAGATTCTTTTAACTGAATGGTTACGGTGTCTGGTTCAAACTTGTCGTAGGGGCGCTCTTTGAGATGAGTGAATGTGATGAGCGGAAGCGTTTGAGAACTCTCTCTGTTCGTTGTCATTAGTGAGAGTGTTAATGTTTTCAGAAGTGGTCAAAATCATCGGTCGTTGGTTGACATCGACCAGCGATGACCAGAGTCTGCTCCTTTATGGCTCATCGAAGAGGGAGAGTCAATGTCATCGCATTTCTTCTCTCCTTGTTTTAGAGAAGTTGTATCAAAATTAGCAATCCCCGGTGGACAATTCTCAAGGGGAGCAGGAGAATAGATCAAAACCGGGGCAGTTTCTGTTTTGCGGTCGATTTCGACAGGCTGGATAGGGGTTGTCGTAACCAACGACTCTTGCATGAGATACGAAACGTAAGTGCCCGGAAACTCTTTTGCTGCACACACTCAACAACCAATGCGGAACATTTACTGACGTTGAACTGAGAGAGAAAAGTGGAGTCGATTCGGCTGGAACTTTTCTTTATGAGTATGAAAACGGACTGATTTAATCGAACGAACCTGGCCGGGATGCGTCTAAAAAAAGAATGCGCAATTGAACTGAAGTTCCGTAGAAAATCGACTTGCTACAAGAGAACGATTACGTGTCACATTTTTACGTAGCGACTTATGGCGGCGCAAAACCATGTCTTCAAGAACTTACCGTGCACAAAAGCCGCCCATTTATCGTTGGACAAGATCTAGAATAACGAAAAGGATGGAATCCGGATGCCCATGTTGAGTTGCCTCATTCGTTGGTCCGCTGTTTCTAGTTTTCTCTGTCTTGCTTTTCTGGGAGGAACGTTCGCGCCGGGAAATAATTTCGGGCAGAGAGTCTGCCAGGCTCAGGATTCAGAAGAGCTTTCGGAGGAAGAACAGCGTCAGAACCTGATCATGCAGCGGTATCTGACGATTCTGGAACGAAATCCGACCACGGGAACGGCCTTCAATCGAATCTATTCAATGTATGTCGAGCAGGGGCGTCTCGACCAGTTTGTTGAAAGCTACGAACAGAAAGTCAAAAAAGATCCTGAAAACGGAGCGGCATGGAAAATTCTGGGGATGATTCAATCCCAGCGAGGGCAGGAAGCGGAAGCGATCAAGGCGTATAAAAAAGCGGAGGAGCTTCGACCGGAGGATGCTTCCGTATCGTATTACCTGGGGCAGGCCTACCTGTTGCAATCGAAATCCCAGTCCGCAATCGATGCGTTTGAACGGGCGATCAAAAGAAACCCGCCCTCCAATGAGTTGATGGAGGTTTACCAGTCGCTCGGCAAAGTCTATCAGCGAATGCAGCAAACGGAAGAGGCGCTCAAAGTCTGGAAACGACTTGATGAAGAGTTTCCGGATAGTCTGCGCGTGAAAGAGCAGATTGCGATTACGTTGATGGACGAATCGGAATTCGAAGAAGCGCTGAAGCGATATCAGCAGATGGAAAAAGAGACGACGGACGATTACCGCCAGGTGACCTATGGGATCAAGGTTGCGGAAGTACAGCTCAAATTGGGAAAGCGGGCGGAAGCACTAGAGCAGTTTGAAGGCTTAATGAGTAATCTGAATCCGAGTAGTTGGCTCTATCGACAGGTGCGAGACAACATTGAAGAAGTCTTTCTCAAGAACGATGATGAAGCCGGATTGACTCTTTACTACCAGAAATGGCTTGAAAAAAATCCGCGCGATATTGATGCGATGGCCCGACTCAGTCAGGTTCTGTTTCAACAGGATCGTGATGACGAATCGGAGAAGTTATTACGACAGGCACTCGAGCTGGCGCCGTCCAATACTGACTTACGAAACCGGTTGATTACCCAGTTAATTCAGACACGAAATAATGCGGAGGCAATTCAGAAGTACGAACAACTCAACCAGATCGAACCGAATAATCCGGAGACACTTCGAGATTGGGGATTCCTGATCGTGTTGGATCGTACTCAGGAAAAAGCAGAGCGACAAACCGCGGCGATGGCTGTCTGGAATAAACTTCTGGACGCACGCGGCAGTGATCCTGTGATCGTGTCGCAAGTTGCCGATTGGCATCGTGAAGCGGAGATCGAAGATCGGGCGATAGAGCTCTATCAGAAGGCGATCAAACTGGCTCCGGATAACGCGCAGTATCGAGAGTATCTAGGCGAATATTATCACAAGCTCAAACGGAGCGAAGAGGCACTGGCCACCTGGAAGGAGTTAGTTGCAGGCGAAAATCGAACCACCCGTAACCTGATTCGCCTGGCAGAAGTCTTGCGTGGGTTTGGGTACCAGGAGGAAGGTCTCGCCTATATGAAAGAGGCCTGTGGAAAAGATGTCGAGTATGCCGACCGAATCAATTACGCCCGTATGCTGACGGAAGCGGAGCAAACAGATGAGGCTCTCTTGCAACTGGACAAGGCAGAGACGCTGGCTGAAAACGAAGAAGAGCTACAGAACTTGCTTCGCGAGCGGATCCAGATTTATCAAATCGCTGGAACTTTGGAGGAAAAAATAACCACGCTGCAGCAGGAGCTGGAGAGCGAACCGCAGCAGGCTTCGGAAAAATGGACTCGTCTTGCCATGTACTACGAGGCCTCGGGGAAATCGGATCAAGCCTACCGGGCGGTGCAGGAGGCATTGAAAGAGGAGAAACTTTCATTGTCAACGTTAACGACGGCGGCCCGCATCGCTGAGACTGTAGGAGATATCGCAGGAGCAATTTCGATCCAGCAGCGGATGTTGGACATTGATCGGAAGTCGCGCCCAGATTATCTACGGCGATTATCTGAACTTGAATTAGAGATGGGCCATCACGATCAGGCACTTGATTATGCCCAGCAGCTATTGGTGGCTTCTCCCGGAAACGTGGAGGGGTATCTCTTTTATGCGAATCTTTGTTTTGAGCTTGGGCTTGAAGATGACGCTTTCAAAACCTTGCGTAAAGCGGTTCGGTTAAATCCGAATGATCAGGATGCCCAGTTCGTACTGGCTGCTGAACTCGCCAAACATTATCGCACCGAAGATGCAATCGAACTGTATTGGAACGCGTTCAATAAAGCGGATGATCTGGATTCTCAACTGCAAGCGGTTGACCAGCTCGTTCCCCTGTATCAGCGGATGGGGAATTATGAGGAATTGCTCGAACGGCTGGAAGCGAGACGTCGAGAACGGGATGGCCAGCGCGAACTCAGTATGGTGATGGCACATGTCTACAAAGCGGCGAATAATTTTCAAAAGGCGCGCGAAGAATTAGTCAGCCTGCTGGAATCAGAGGCTCCCGATCCTCTGGTGCTTGATGAGCTGATTGCCGTGGCGGAAGCTGAAAATGAGCCGGAGATTGCGTTGAAATACATGCAGCAGTTGGTTGAACTTGCTCCCAGTGATGGGAACAAGTTTCGCCTGATGCAGATGCAATGGAAATCGGGCGATGTCGATCAGGTGGAATACATTCTGACGCAACTGCTGTCGGGTGTTCCGGGGATTGAGGAAATTCACAAAGTGATCGATTCCCTGATCGCAAAACAGGAGTTCGAATCCGCTTTGGATATCACCCAGCGCATGAGAACCCGTCATGCAGAGGATTGGGAGTTGCAATTAAAAGAAGTTCTGTTACTGCTGGCACTCGAAAAAGAGAAAGAAACGGCTGAGAAGATCAAGTTGTTTGTCAATCTTGATTTGCCGGATGAAACCTATACGAAGGAAAAGGCGCGCACTGTTGAGCAGCAACGGAAAGCTTACGAACGGATGGGGCGTGCGGATGAATTCGAAGATCATACAAACCGCAATCGGTTAGCGAATATCAATCATGGCAACAATGTTCTGAACCAGACAGTGCAGACCTGGAAGCAAAATCGGGGATCGCAACGGCTTATGAGTACAGCCATATATACGTCAAGTTCATACCTTGTCAGCTCGAACATCATGTTTGGCCAGCAGTACGAATCTTATGGCAATGCCCGCATGTACGCATTGCACTGGTTGTCTCTCACAAATCCCGGAGAAGAAACGGATCAACTGATACAGGCACTGGATGAAAAATGGCAAAAGCAACCCAATGATTTTCAGGCGATCTGGAACCGGCTCTGTCTGGTGAATTTTAAGGGAGAGCCCAGACAAGTTCTGGAGTTTGCCAGTCAGTATATAGATCGCCCGGAAATTGATTTTGCGGTGATTTGTTTTAACAAGTTGCAGGAAATATCACCCACGCCGGGGAACGTTCAACAGCTTGTTCGTTTACCATCTGGGCAATTGGTCGTGCGACAGGTGGCTCGAACTCCCTTCGGGACGATTGTGATGCAATCAAATGATAGGGAGTCGAAGGACGTGGTGCTGGAACCGGTTTTGACAGACGAGCAGTTGGATTTGTTTCTCAAAGCATACAAGCGGGTGGTAGAGCGGCACAAAGAATCAAGTGTTTTTTTTCAACAACAGATAATGGCGCAGTTGATCCGGCATAATCGAGAGGTGCAGGCCCAGGAAATTCACAAAGAAATGTATGCTTCTGCCGTTACGCCTGGGCAGATTATGTCCTTATTGAATCTGGAAATTCAAAACCAGAACATGCCGAAAGCATTCGAAATGATCGAGCGTTTTCAGGCAGGGGTGAAGGAACATCCCCAGGATCCGGAATGGTCCAGATATTACACGTCATTTATGAATATCTTTCCACAAATGTTGTTGATCCTCTCGGAACAATCGCAGAAAGAGGTGGACACGGAACAGGGTACTGTGAAGCTATTCGAGATCGCACTCGATTACTTTAGCGAGACTCCGGATCACTTAGCCCAGCGATATTATGCACCGCGAGTGAATTCTCAAGGTTCTTCCAGTCTGTTCGGTGCCAAACAGTCTGTGCGAGTGATGACTCAATTGAACCGTTCTCAAAGTCGAGAGATCAGTTATCCGGTTGCCAGTAAGGTTCTTACTTCTCCAGCCATTCAGGTCTTTTATAGTTTTTACGATCGATGTAATGCCTCTACCACTCGTTTACAGAAATTGATGGAAGTATTAGAGGAACACCAGGCCAAAGCTTCGAAAGAAAAACAAGCTTATTATCACCTGGTGACGTCTTCCTTTCAGTGGTGGAATAATCAGCCGGAAGGCGCCACAGAAAGCCTGATCGCCGCGATCGAAGCCATGCCCGAAAATGATTTCGAAATGCAGCGGCAACTGATACAGATTTATTTGAGCAATAACGAGTACGAAGCCGCGCTCATCGAAATGGATAAAATCGAGCCGGAGAATATTAAGGATTTGCAACAACGGGAACTTGCGGCGCTAAATGTCGCGATGAAAATAGAGGACCAGAAACGAGCCCGTCTGGCTGCGGAACGGCTCTATGCGATGCGCCTCGATTTTAATACGCAGATGGAGCTGGCCAATATGATGAAATTGCTCGGCATGGACGAGATGGCCGCAGCAACCTTGAAACGATCGCGTCAACAGGCGGGTAGTGACGAGAATTCGCTCTATCAGTTGATGCTCCGGTATCAATCTGAAGATCCCGAAATCGCTGCCGAAATCGCCATGCAGCTCCTGCAAAAGCCTACTCCACAAACGACTCGCCGGAACTCCTCCACAGAGCTGTATCAGCAGCAAGCCGCACAAGTTCTGCAGTCCCTGAATCGGTTGTCTCCTCTTATTGAAGAAACTGAGGAAAAACTGGAAGCTTCCCCCAAATCGTTAGCGATTATGGAACGATTGCTCGTCTATCTGGAGGCTGCTGGAGACCGTCGTCGGGCGGTTGAAATTCAAAAAAGAGTCATCGAATTGAAACCTCTTACTCCTGAAGAACTTCTCGAACGAGCTGATCGTGCGATGAACTCAGGCCAATACAATGAGAGTATCGAGATCTTTGAGAAGGTCCTGCGTGAACATCCAGAAATGGCCAGTCACCGTTTTTACAATATCGGCCGTGCTTACCGGGAGGTGGGCCGGATGAAACAAATGGTTGATTTACTGACAACCATCGATTTCAAAAAGAACAACGTTCAGATCTATAACATTACCAATCTCTTTCAACAGTTCCGGCCCAGGGGATCGGTCGATGAGAAACCCCAGTATGATGACCTGTTTCGATTGCTGGCGCATTGCTGGAATCAGTACGAAAACGGACAGGTGATCCTGTTGAACGGAATGGGCTCGTCATTCCCGGGTGAGGAAATATGGCAGCGCCCTGAATTAAAGAAGTATTTGCAAGAAGCCTTCATTCCTCAGGATTTCAAGGTGATTCGCCAGAATCCAAAATCCGAATTTGAACAGATCATTTTTCTTAGTTACACGCAGGAAGGATTAGCTCAGTCATTATACGACCGCGTGATCGATTCATTTGAAAACGAAGACCAGATCCGTGACTTCCGCAAACAAGTGGCGGAAAGTGTGGAGAAACATGATTTCTGGTTAAATGGAAAACTGCTGCTCTGTTTATTGGATGTCAAATTGAATGAGACAGAGGGGTTGCAGGAACGCGCTGAGAAACTGATTAATCCGCCAGTCCGGGTCCCGGATCATATTGTGCGCGTCCTGGCACAAAGCTTGGAAACCACCCCCGAGTTACAGGACTTTGCGATTACCTTGTACGAGGAAATCGTCAACCGGGGACAAAACCAGGACAACAACGATTTAAGGTATCGTTCTGAAGGTCGATTGTTACATTTGTATTCACTTAAGGGCCGAAAAGAGGAGGGAGTCAAGTTACTCATCAAAGAGCTGGATCGTCCCGTAAATAATTCCTCGAACAGGGAATACCAGCTTTCCAGAGAACTTCGTCGATTGCAGGAAATCTCGATTAAATTCAGGGAATTTGATCTTCTCTTCGAAGCGTATGTTCTGAATCTGCAAATATTGTCGTCCTTCGTGAATTCGTCAAACGTGGAGCGATATCTTGGATCCACGTTTGAAAAAGATACTCAGGCCGTTCAGTGGGAAATTCTGAAGTCGCTTGAGGTTGATCAGGTTCGGAAATCCTTAAAGAGTGAATACCTCAACAAATTGGCCGGTAGCAAACACACAGGACTCCCTTTCCTGGTGCAACAGTTGTTGACGACGCATCTGGATGAATCGGAAGAGATGAAAATCACGGTTCCGTACCTGGTTCAGTTAGATAACTTGCTTAACCCCGAAGAACAAAAAGAAACTCCGGGCAGCAATTTATTGTCTGACGAGATCGAAAATCGTTCAGCGAATGTAAACGCAGAACAGATCGCTTCTGCCCGTAAAATTATTGATGCTTTCATGGAATATCTCAAAGAGTTGGAGGCGGAGCATCCCGAGGAACCAGTCTTCTTGCTCGCCAGATTGTCTCTGCAAACATTGGATTCGGATTTGGTTCTCACTTCGGAAGAATTAGAAACGGTTCGGAATACCCTCGCGTCTCTGTCCAAGGAAGAGGAGCAAAAGGGAGATAAGACGTCTGATTCGGGAAATGACCCGAAGCAACTTGGAAAAGAGACTCCGGCGAGCCGATTTCTCGACAATCATAAGAAAGAGGCCGTTTTCTCCAGTTGGTTATTAGCGCAAACGTTGTGGAAACAGCAATCTACTCAGGAGCAGGGAGATGTCGTCTCCGGTGCGGTACTGGAGAGTGTTCGTCAGATGAATCAACTTGATTGGTTGATGAGTTTACTCCGTTCGCGCGGGACAGAATATTTACACCGGGGAGAGAGTGACGCTGCAGAAAAAGACTGGCGGGAAGTGCTCGATTTGTTACTCACACAACTCGATTTTACCAGGCGAAATTTGGGTGATGAAATCACGGTTCCCGTAGGAAAGACCACACGAGTTATCGTTTTACGAGATGTGATGATCAACCCACAAACGGGGAAACCCGTCAGTCCGAAACAACCTTCGGCAGAGTCCCCGGCAAGTAGTGTCGAAGAAAATAGCAAAGGCCCCTTAGCTTTCAAAAATTTAGAACAGGTGCTTTCACTGGCAAAACTAATGGCTAAAGAAGGAATGGCCGAGCTTTCGATGGAAGCCGTTCTGAAAGCAACCGAGCGGGGGATTCCTCTGTATAAAGGAAAAGAAGAGCTCACTTTTAGCGAACAGCCCTGGAACCAGGTTGAGCGTTTATCAGTGATGTCGGAAAGTTTTATTTACCAGCAACTGAATGAGCTGGAACCGCTTTGGAGAAAGCAGGACGTACCGCTGGAAAAAATTTATGACCTTTATGTCGGTCTTCTGTTTACAGGAGAAGATGCGGCGAGTTTTCACCGGTATACCCTGTTACCTATGCAGGACCCGACGGTACCCAGGACGGGGACGAGCCCGAACCCCTTCAAGGTTTCCACGATCTTTAGTCCAGTCGGAAAACAACCTCAAGAGGAAGCAGATCATTCCGCTAACCTGTCTAAAGAACAGTGGCGGTTACAAAACCTTGTCGATCGAACTCTGTTGCTCGCGGTCGAAGCGGAGCGAACGGATGCTTTACGCGAACTACTCCAGCAGAAACTCGAAGTCGAACCCCTGAAGCTTGCCGTGCGAACAATGCTGCTTGAGTTGGCTTTCCTGCAGAAGCAAACAGACGCGGTGAAGCTGCAATTACGAGAGATCACTCCGCTCTTGGAGGAAAAACGTTCACACCAGGATATCCATCATCTTTGTTCGATACTCGCTTCGCTGTTTCAGAATCAGGAACTTGTGGATCAGGTTCTTCCCGTTTATAAGGCTGCGACCAACAGTGTCCAGCCCAAGGGAGCCTCAGAGCCGGTTTCCAGCGCCCTGGTCATACTGGCGAGATATTATGTTGATCAACAAGATTATTTACAGTTGCAGGAGACGTTCCAAAAAATAATAGATTACGAGCGGCAATTCCTGATTCAACGTCAGACGGTTGCTTCCAGTCGGCCAATTGAAGAGCGACCCGTCCGGCTAAAGCCAGAAATTGCAACTTTATACGAAGCGATTCTCAAGCACACCGACATCAAGCTGAACATGGAATATCTGACTATTTTGTATGATGTCAGCCAAGGTCAACTCGGGGAATTACAGGGTTCTCTGACCCGGTTGTATTACAAATTGCAGCAGCTTCCTCCTGAAGAACGGTATCCGATTTTGCATGCCTGGGTCTTTCCGGATCAGACTGGAAAAAACAAGATTCGGCATTTCTCCGAATTTATGCCGGCTGATTTTCCACCCGGCCGCTTTATGAAAGTTCCCAGTGAAGAATCGGACTTGGAAAGCACTGTTGCCGGGAATAAATCGAATGTCTTCGACACGACACAGTTGTTGTGGGAGACGGCTCGTGAAATCGGAAAAGAGCAGGAATTGCTGACCGAATTCCGAACTCTACAAACGCGTAATCGCGAAATCAGTTTCCAAAATTATCTTGTGGGGATATCCAGCAGTCCGAACGGAAAAGCGACCTATTTCCATTCCTTGCGGATCGAATTGCAACAACTGCTGATCGATCAGCGGCAACCATTGACTTCGGAGATGATGGCCATCGCGATGGATGCACTGGTGCAACCTGACTTACATGAAGAGGCCAAAGAAGTAATTGATTTGTTCCGACAGGCAAGCAGTCAACCCAGTGCGGCTAACCGGGAAAAACTGGTTCGGTCCAACGCCTTCCAATGGGAGCATGCCAAACAGAACCAACCGGCTTACCAGCACACAGCCGCCACGGCTCTTCCTTACTGGGTATCCGCAACGCACTTTCATTTTAATCCCAATTTGGAAGGAGCCATTGAGGCGGCCTGGTATGGTCAAAACGAATACTTGAAACATGAAGCCAGTTCCGGCGACAGCGTGATTTTCTTCAAGTATCCGCTGGCTGGAAATTTTGAGTTTTCCATGGAGACCCTCAATGATCGTTGGGCGGAAGGGCATCTGGCTTACGGGGGATTAATTTACCAATTGGAATTGGGGACACGAGGAGAAATCTGGGGGATGGGACGACAGGGATCCGCCATTCTGAATGCTCCCACATTGAAGCGGTCCGTATTCAATGAATTCAAAATTAAAGTGGGCCCCGAAAACGTCAAAATGTTCATGAACGGCGAACCGTTTTCCAATGAAGACAATCCACCGGGAACCAGCCCTTGGCTGGGTCTCTTCAGCGAAGATGCGGTTCGTAGCTATTTTCGTAATCTTAAACTGACTGGCGACATTGTCATTCCGCAGGAAGTTTCTCTGGTGGAACAAACTGGTTTGCGGGGGTGGATCGGTTCCTGGTTGGAGGAAGGTGTCACGAATCCCGTTCGTGCTTATTTGGGAGCAAGCTCTTCGTCACAGCAGATTCCAGTGGAAATCTGGAAAAACGAGGAAGGCAATCTCACTGGGTTGAAAGCCTCTGAAAAAAGTCCTCATTCCACACGCCAAAGTTACCTTTATTATCATCGTCCCATACTTGATAAGGATATTGTTCGTTACGAATTCTTTTATGAACAGGGAAAAACGGAGACGCATCCTGCTTTGGGACGCATGGCGTTTCTGATTGATCCGGATCAGGTACGCCTGCACTGGATCATTCGGGAAGATAAACCACACTGGTCTGGGCTGCAGTTCGATAACAGCGTGCCGCTCAAAGCAGGGGAACAGTTGGTCGATCAAATTCCACTGAAAGAAGGGGAATGGAATCAATTGCAGTTAGAGTATCGTGATAAACAAGTCCGGCTAGTCTTAAATGAAGTTCCCATCGTCGAACTCATCAACGAGCAACAGGGAATCCCGCATTTTGGTCTCTTCCACTACAAAGATAAAACAGAACTTAAAGCCCGAAACGTGGTTTTGTCAGGAGACTGGCCTGAAAAATTGAGTGCTGAAGAAGTTCTGCAAATGATGAATACCTTCGGGACGAAACTTGCTTCTCCGAAGGGGACTGAAGAACCTGTTAAACCGGTTGCCTCGCTCATTCCCGAAGAAGTGGTGTTCGATAACGTGGAAGGAGTTCTGCTCGAAGCGCGAAAACAGGATCCCGAATCAGCCTACGCATACCTGAAAAAATGGGTCGTTCCCAATGGGGAACATAACACGTTCCGGCTATATCCCTATGTAGGTAAGAGTGTGGTAGAGGAAAGTTCTAATGAAACGGGCTCTGCTGAATCAAGCAGTATCGCCTGGTTGGATGCGCCGGTCTTCGAGTTATTCAAGCAGGCGAAGTTGACTGGGAAGATGGAGGAGCTGGTCAACGAAGCTCGCGCGCTTTCGCTGGAGAAGCCGAATCAGAAAGCGAGTCAAACTGGTTTTCTGATTCTAGCAGAGTTGGCCCGCGAAGAGCCCGAAGCCGTTAGCAAGCTTTTACCGCAGTTCCGCACCGAATTGGAGTCGATGACAGAAACAGAATTTTTCTGGAATCATTGGCCGGGAGTACTCGTCTACAAGGCTTTGAAAGAAGAGGGGACCTGG
>JAGQQC010000539.1 GCA_020426395.1 Planctomycetaceae bacterium | reverse complement strand
CGGCGCTACAGCGAATCTGCTGCGGATCCCCTCCAGCCAGTGAGACTTGCCAGGCGCCCTGGCCCCGTACGGCGAATAGCAGCGTGCCTGCGGATTCCGGATTCGCAGGATCAAGTGGCAGATTGGGACAACCGAGCAGGGCGACATCGATTTTTCCATCGACAATCAAGGCGAGTGAGATCGCGTATTGCTCTCCCCGCAGGAATCCTTTAGTGCCATCGATTGGATCGAGCGTCCAGAATCGGGAGGCATACTCGTGTGATCCGCCGCGATCAATCCAGGCACAGATCTCATCAGCATCAGCCTGAATACCGACCTGTCCCAGTTCCGATTGGACTTTCTCCAGAAAAGGTGCGGCTTCATCCGTTTTGAGTTCTGCAGAATCTTCTTCCCCAATCACGGGGTCGTCCGGAAAAGCGGCTTGTAATGCTCGGCAGATGACGGCCTGGCTGGCAAAGTCGGCGACGGTAACCGGGCTTTTATCTTTTTTGGCGAGTGATTCGGTCGTGATGGCATGTTGAACGGACTGACAAACCTGGGCGGCCAGTCGAATTGCTTCCTGAGCGACTTTCAATTCTTCAGTATACGATCCGGACATGAAACTCCCTGTGGTGTAAATGGTTCGGAGGATAGAACGCCAAGGCCTAGTATAGTCTCCTTTCTGTAGGAAATGCGAACGAGAAGCCCTCGGCAATTGATGCGGGAATTCAATCTGCTCTCCGACCGGAGAATGGCCCGATGGATGACCAGAGGCTGATCCTGAAACCCTGTTTGAGAACGCTGGTTACTTGTTCACATTGATCTGCTCGTCTGGTAGCATGGCAAGCCGCACTTTGTCTGTTTTCCTATCTCGATCCTTCTAATTGACCCAGTGCGGTTTTCTTGCGTTGGGAATCTCATATTCATCATGTCAGAGTGGTTTGCCAAACGGGGTGAACGTGTCGTCGGGCCCCTGTCGAAAGAAAAACTGGTTTCGTATGCCAGGTCGGGGAAACTGCGCCCGGATGATCTTGTTGGCAAAACGAAAAAAGGTCCCTTTCGCCGAGCGGGAGATTTGAAAGGCCTCTTTCCGGACGTCGTGGAGGAAGAAGAGGACTACGGTTTTCCGGCACTCGATGGAGTTGATCTGAATGCGGGCGAAAAGGTCTACGAGTCGTACGGCTTGCAGACGGCGTATGACGAAGATGCCTATGAGGATGACGACGATGATTACTACCGCACCACGCGCCGTGGTCGACGTTCTCGGAGGAAAAAACAAGCCAGCGATACGAATATTATGGCGGCAGGAATTTCGCTGATTGTTTACAACATCATTTGTATTCTGGTGGTGGCCCTCGATTTGGTGATACTGCTTACGGACGATGATGCGGAGGTGTTTGCACAAATCTGGGGTGTAGATATCACTCCAGGATGGATGATTGCATTTTCCTTTATTCGACTCACGATTTCCATTTTATCCATTATTGCCGGCGTGATGATGTTGCGCAAAACGGGACGGATTTTCATTCTGGTGATATCCACCATGAATATGGTTCCCGTACTCAGTTGCTGTTGTTGTACCGGTTTCCCGATTTCCGTCTGGATTATTGTGGTCCTGCTCATGCAGGAGACGGCCCGACAGTTCGACCAAGCATGAAGTGATGCTTCGGGAAATTTCCGGGAATCCTGACTACCGGGGAATGGATTTTGGAAATTTGCTCCGGTTTTAAGCTGGTGGCGGGAGAAACGTCAAATCCAGTCAAATGTTCAGATTAAGGTCGGGTTCACTATGGAGTTGGGTGGGGACGGGGGTTTAGAATAAGAAATACGACTAACTTCTGGATATTTATCCTGTTGACTGGCAAAATTTTCCGTAATAGAGAAAGTATTTCAGAACCGGACATTTCCCGGTCTGAATCTCGTTGAGCCGGAGTAAATTCGCTGTCGGCTTTCAGGAGACCTTCTGAATACAGGAATCCGTGTTCAACACGTATTAGACTGTCCGCGCATGAAGTTTCTGGTACCTCACGACAAAATAAAATCTGGTTTTGCGGGTCTGATCACGGGGTTGATCGCCTTCTTCAGTGAATTTCTGGTGTTCAGCAAGTTGCTGGTATTCAGTGGGTTTCTGGCTTTAAGTGAGATTCTGACGGGTACAGTGCATGCTCAGGAGACCACCGCTCTCTCGACCTATCCCCCCAACCCGTACTCATTCCAGAGAGGGAATGGATCCGGAGAGGTTGGCGATTATCTCAGTCTGTTTTGCCTGATTTTAATCATTGGCTTTTTTCTGGCCTGGGTGGCCTCGGTGAAGTGGGTCAGCAAAGATAGCGCCGCGCTAAAAGTCGATTATCCTCAGTGGAATGGAATTCTGCTGGGATGTTGTGTTCTCGGGCTCTCCTGCTTTCTGTTGATTCCAATTCCGCTGCTCGGTTTCTTTGCCATGTTGTTGGCTTACGCGATCCCTATGGGCATCTACGTACATGAACGGAACTCGCGGGTTCCCGCCGGGGCACGGATTCTGACGCCTAATCATTTGCGGAAACTGGCCAACCGTTACGGATCGCGATTCGGAATTCGTTTCGGTTCCCAGAAGAGTGTGGACTCTGTAATGGGACCTCCCATTCATTTTATTGGCAGCAGTTCCAATAATTCCAATGAGAATGCCGCACGTACCCGGCAGGTGGAAAACTCCAAAGGATATCTGGCGGCTAAAGAGTTGATTTATGATGCCATTTTGCGGCGCGCGACAGACGTCCACCTGGAACCCAAGTCGGACCAGATGTCGGTCCGGTTGCGTATTGACGGGG
>JAGQQC010000538.1 GCA_020426395.1 Planctomycetaceae bacterium | reverse complement strand
ATACACCCGAAGTCGGCTTCCCGTCGTTCTTGAATACCAAGAATCACAGAAGAGCCAAAGTGCGGCATTAAAACGGGAGTTGGCAATCAAGGCACTGGCACGGGAGAAAAAAGAGAACCTCATCAAGGGTTTGAAGTGAATCGCACTTCACCTCTTCAGCAAAAGCAGCAGCATAAGCGTGGGGGTTTTCGTCTGGACGCTGTGTTTCAGATTCGGCGGCATGTGGATCCAAGTTCCTTCTTGAGCTTCCACGGAATCCTCCCCCAGACTCAATGTCGACTCCCCTTTGATGAAATGCAGAATGGCAGGCATCGAAGCCGTGTGCTCGGAGAGTTCCTGCCCTGCTCCAAATCCAAAGAGGACCGCTTTGAGGTGTTCATCGTTGAAGAGCGTTCTGGTCAAAATGCCATCGTCAGGAGGAGCGACCTCCTTGGCCAAGTCGATGATGTGCCTGTAATCGGTCATTGCTGGCTCACTTTGTGCTTCATTGGATTCCAGAATCTCCAGACAAGAGATTCGAAGGTAAAACAGGACGAGTTAGGAATTAAAGAAAGAACCAATCGAATGGAGAACTTGTGGTTGGCTTTCCAAGCCATTTGCTCCAAGGACCATTTCGTGGAGAAAAGTGGTGCATCGAATTCCAAGATTGTATCATGAATCCCAAACATCGAAGTGGAAAACATCTCTGGGGAGATTCAGCATGAGGATCTGGACGACAGCTTTGCTCGTTCTTGTAGCACAGAGCGGATGGGGGGCAGATATCCCCGGTCGCCTCTCAAGAATTGGACAGGTCACCGGTACGACTGTCAAAACACGATGTGGAATTCTTCACGAAGAACAAGGGGATAAGATCCGATTTCTTGATCTTGTGAGCGGTAACGAAGAACAGATCCCCAAATCTGAAGTCCGAGACATAAAGAGTCCCATCAGCGAGCAGGATGCTGCCATGCTGACAGGAGCGGCACCTGTCGTCGCATGGGCAGTCAAAAACACGTTCCCTGAATTATTGGAGCCGGGGTTGGTCGCTGCTGTAGAAGGCAAATCAGCATACATCAACAAGGGGAAATCGGACGGAGTTCGAGTTGGGCAAAAGTTCAAGGTTTATAAAGAGTCCGACGAGATAAAAGATCCGGCAACTGGAGAAAGCCTAGGAGCCGTCCAGCAGTTGATTGGTGAATTTCAAGCAGCCGATGTTCAGGAGAGAATCACCAAGATCGACCCTTTAGGAGAATCGAAACCCTTGTCAGTTGGTGATTCTGCGATATCGGACCAGCCAGAAAAAAACATAGCTGTCCTTCCCCTGAAAGATTCTGAAGGCGAAGTGTCTATCGCTGGCCAGAAATTCGCAGAAGAAATGATGGTTCATTTGGCTAGGCTGCACGCTCCCATGGTAGAACGTGCAAAACTTGACGATGTTCTTGATGAGTTGTCATTGGAAAAGACTCGGCTGGTTGATGATTCGACTGAAAAGAAAGTGGGAAAACTGATAGGTGCTTTTGCCATCGTTACCGGGGAGATCAAACCAGAGAAATTTGTCGATGTTTACAACGTTCGTTTGGTGGAAGTTGAAACCGGAAAGATCCGTTCTGCCACAACAATCAGGATCAAGCGAGACGATTCAATAAAAGCAGTACGAAAGCCGGAAGAGATTGGATGGCTGACAACCAGTGAGCAAGAAGAGCGTGAAGGGGGAGTGATGTACCTCTCCGAACTCAAGCCGTTAAATGTCGAGGTTTACAAGATATTCGGTACAAATGGACAGCACGGGGACAATGACAAGATCAGCATTGGGAAAGCATTTCCTCGAAAAGGACTATCAACCCATCCTGATCCTCGGAAGAAGGGGGCATACGTTGTCTATGAATTGCCCGCCAATGATTACCGATTGTTCAGAACTGTAGTGGCGATTCACGACTCTGTCGGCAACAGGATCAAAACCCCTCTGGTTTTCGAAGTATGGGGAGATCACACCCTTTTGTGGCAGTCCAATCCAATTCGTACTTCCTTCGACATCCAAGAATGCAGAGTCAAAATCAAAGGTGTGAAGCGGCTTGAGTTGCGAGTGAACTGCCCCGGTAGCACCGAATTTGCTTGGGCGGTTTGGGGAGATCCTCGTCTTTCGAGGAAGTAAATGCTGCTGACGGACTGCCAACCGTGCAGGAACAGGATTTTCATGATCTGCGAATTCGTCGAGTCTGAGTCTTCAGCCACTTCTTGAACGACTTCTTATCGATGGGCGATAGGTTGTCTTGGCTGATTTCTGAAACAACCACCGTTTCGGATTGAGGGGCCATCATGCTACTCATCGGTATGCTAGCCTGACCCCAAACTCCTGACAAAGGAATATCAGTCGTGGAACCAAATCCAAACAGGGCATCGCCCCCCGCAACTTGGTTCCAGACTCGATTTCCATTCAGGTCCAGATACCAGTTTCCATTGCGAACAACGCCAACATCGGTCATTCCATCGTTGTTCCAGTCCCCTGTGATGGGAATGTCGTTCGTACTGCCGAAGCCGAAACGGGCATCTCCTCCAGAAGTTCCATCCCATTTTCCATTCCCGTTGTCATCCAAAAACCAATAGCCGCCTCTGAAGATTCCGATATCGGTAACGCCATCGCCATTCCAATCGCCCGTTACCGGCTTGTCGGTTGTGGCTCCGAATGAGACGAGAGAGTCGCCACCGGATGTTCCGTCCCATTTACGATTCCCATTCAGGTCGAGGTACCGTTTCCCTTCACGGACAATGCCCACATCGGTGATTCCATCACCATCCCAGTCTCCAGTGATGGG
>JAGQQC010000537.1 GCA_020426395.1 Planctomycetaceae bacterium | reverse complement strand
GCATAATTCTTGATGAGTTTGGAACCCGGACAACGACTTCCCGGTTTACGCTGGTCACATTATCAAGTTGACCAATTGCAACGTGGTAAAGCCTATTCTCCGCTCTACTCGGCGTCGAAGATCCTGTTTAATCATCGTTACGATGAACAGGAATTCTATGAAGCGTCGCAGGAGGAATGGTTACCCGTATGGATTCGTACGACGATTACTCCCGAATCTAACGATGCTGAAGAGCTTCAGTCCCGTATTCGCTTGTTGCGGTATGAAATGGAATCGGTACTGACGACGAATTGCGCCTGGACCCCGCTACCATTGGACTGGATTGAATTCCCGGC
Source organism: Planctomycetaceae bacterium (assembly GCA_020426395.1). Lineage (GTDB taxonomy): Bacteria > Planctomycetota > Planctomycetia > Planctomycetales > Planctomycetaceae > Polystyrenella. Next base: position 2,459 of record JAGQQC010000537.1, on the reverse strand, counting down.
CACCAACAAAGTTGATGAATCGCCCGAGACAGAGGGGAAGGCTTCTAGTCTTCCGGCGGCTCTCCTGGTTTTTACGAAGATGAACGGCGAAACCTTGAAAGAGGCTCAGGCAACCTGGCCGGAAGATTCCCTCTTGCGAGTGAGGTTCCTGACGGAGTGGCTTAACTTTTTGCAACTTTTGCACGACCGGAAGCAATGTTTGGGGGCGATTTCCCCGGAAGAGATTCTCGTTGACCGCTCGGGACAATTTCAGATTCTTGCTACTGATCGCATTCTTCCCGTTGTTCAAACTGAACCGTTGCGATGGTATTACCCACCAGAACGATATCCGGTGTCGTTTTCTGCACCTGAAATTCGCGAACAAAATGCGGGATTCGATGTGCGTAGCGATCTTTATAATTGGGCCTGTTTCGCGCTTTATCTTGTCGGGGGAATCGATTTGGAGCATCGAGCACCGATCGAAGAAGAACCGCTCACTTCGGAAGAACTTGGTAAACTAAGCACGAACTTGGAAAAACTGGTCACCCATTATCTGGTCGCCATGAAGTCGTTTGCACCGGGGCGTTTTGGAAAATCGGAACAATTGGTTGTCGGGATCTGGAGAGCGGCGATTTTACAAGCTTTGAAAACAATTCCTGCAGAACGTCCAGCCACGATTACCGAATTACGAAACGTGGCTGTTGAAGGACGAACGGTGCAGAAAGTGGCTGAGAAATTCAAAAGTTGGTTCCGTCCAGTGGAACGTCGAACCGAATAAATCCCCAAAGTGTAAACGATACAGTATCCCATGCACCCGATCGATCTTCACGTCCATTTGCTTCCCCGCATAAGCTCCCCGATTGATTTTTCCGACCAAGTGGCCGTCGTGATCGATATCCTGCGGGCGACGACTACCATCACGACTGCGCTAGCCAATGGGGCGCGGTCAGTGTATGCCGTGCAAGAGGTCTCGGAGGCACTTGCGCTGGCAGAACAGTTTTCTGAAGGAGCCGTTCTGTTAGGGGGGGAGCGTCATGGTGAGAAAATAGAGCAGTTTCATTTGGATAACTCCCCCCTGGCTTACACGTCTGAGGTCGTTCGCGATAAGGAAATCATTTTCACCACGACGAACGGAACCCGAGCGATGGCCCATTGCCGAATGGCGAAGACGATTTATCTGGGATCGTTTAATAATCTGTCTGCCCTGGCCACACGGCTTCAGGAGGAAACACCCGAGGAACTACATCTTGTTTGTGCGGGTACCGATGGTTTGATATCGCATGAAGATGTGCTATTTGCAGGTGCTATGTGTGAGAAATTAGGAGCTCCTTCAGAGTCCGTTGAGCCGGGAAATGATACGGCCAAACTGGCACTCGATACCTGGCGAGCCCATAATCAAACCCCCGAACGTTTTTATCAGGCTCTTTGTCATAGTCGCGGTGGTTCAAATCTGTTAAAGCTCGGGTTTGATGCCGATATCCGTCGTGCAGCGGAACGGGATCTTTACGATATTGTGCCGAATTACGACCCGGACACCGGGAAAATTACGGCCTAGCCCGCTACTATACAGCGAAAACCCGCGGGATTTCCCTTTCGCTCTCTGTAGTTGATCTTGTTTTCTGGTCAGAAGAACCGGGGAGCTATTTCTGTATTCCGAATGATGGAAAGAATCATGTCGAAATCGATGGAACAAATCGTGGCTTTGTGCAAGCGACGTGGCTTTATCTTTCAAAACTCTGACATTTATGGTGGCCAGCAAGGTTTCTGGGATTACGGTCCCCTGGGGACGGAGCTGAAGCGGAACGTTCGCAATGCCTGGTACAACAGCATGGTTACCAACCATGATGAGCTTACCGTGCCGGAAGGCGCTCCAAGTCCCTTTCAAATGGTGGGGATTGAAACCTCCATCATTATGCATCCCTCTGTCTGGAAAGCCTCCGGACATTACGACCTGTTTCATGACTTCATGGTTGATTGCAAGTCGTGTAAAAGCCGGTTTCGGGTGGATCATATTTCAACCCGAGTGATTTTGGATGCCGGAACTCAGGCTCCGATTGCATGTGAAACCTATATGCAGGATGTGGAGAACGATACAGGGCTCTCTAAAGCTCAACAGAAACGGTTGGACAAAGCGATTCAGGAGTACGGTAAACCGACTTTGGAAGAGACAATGTCGCTGGACAGCTACTTGAAGCTGGCCGCGGGCATCAGTTCGCCACCGGTAGCTCACTGTCCTGACTGTCATGGGGAACTGACTGATCCTCGTGAGTTCAACCTGATGTTCAAAACAATCGTTGGAGCACTTTCCGGGGAAGAAGGAACCGCGTTTCTGCGTCCTGAGACGGCACAGGGAATGTTCGTCAATTTCAAGAATGTCGTCGACAGTAGTCGGGTGAAGTTACCCTTCGGTATCGCCCAGATCGGCAAAAGTTTTCGAAATGAAATCACACCGCGAAACTTTACGTTCCGCTCGCGTGAGT
>JAGQQC010000536.1 GCA_020426395.1 Planctomycetaceae bacterium | reverse complement strand
AGTTGACGGCGAACGACTGGGCTCGGATCACTCGTCGCCAGTGTCAGACATTTTTCGAGGAAGGGCGAATAAAGTTCGTTTGCATCACCATGTAATCGAATCGTCCAGGCACGGACATATTCATGTGGACTTTGGAGCAATCCCAACGCGATTTGTTGAGTCATCTCTCCGCGTTGGGAGAGAATCCATAAACCTCGTAATGCAAGGTTTTGATTCTCTTCATCCAGGGCGAGCGTCATTAATTTTGGTTTCAGTTCGTCATCTTTCCTGGCAACCAGAAGTCGTTGCGCCTGTCGGACGTACCAGGCATTCTGGTGACTGAGTAGTTTCAATAATTCATTGGTGGACAGCTTGGTTAAATCGAAACTTCCCGAGGCGACCGGTTTTATCTCGGATGGGGCAACTCGGAAAATTCGACCGTCGAAGCGGCTCGGCAGATACCACTTGCCATGATTCTGGGGAGAGGAATGCGCGATGTTATAGTCATACCAATCGGCGACATAGAGGGCGTCATCTGGGCCGACGGTTGATTCCACGGGGCGGAACCAGATGTGCGTGGAGGTCATAAAATCCCCCGCCGCGCGGGTGGCGAACGTGGAACCACGTGTTTCCAATGTGCTCCAGCGCATGGCGCTATGGCGTGTATTGGGAGCGATGACATTATTATCGAACCGTTCGGGGAAGGCCCCTCCCTGATAGATCACGAATCCCCCCGTCAGGCTGTCGCCAACATAACCATGATGTTTGACCGGTTGAAAATAACCGTAGCTATGTGGATTATGCAGCGGACCATGCTTGCCGAAGCCTTTTACGTAATACGCTCCCTGGACATGATGTACGAGCGGTTCCACCGTGTTACCCCCCGCGAACACATTTCCATAACGGTCAAAGTCGAGCCCGAATGAATTGCCTCCCCCTTCGGCGAATAATTCGAATCGATCTGTTTCAGGATGGTATCGCCAGCAGCCTTGTTGAAAGCCGATGCCGCGAATGTTGGCGGTCACGGTGCTGCCTTGCACTCCATAGAGCCATCCATCCGGTCCCCAGGTAAGCGAGTTAGCAAATGCGTGCGCGTCTTCCATACCGAAACCAGTCAGGAGAACTTTCGGATTGCCATCGGGTTGGTCGTCATGATTTTTATCAGGATAAAACAGCAAGTAAGGTGGTTGCACGACATAAACGCCGTCATGATCGAGCGCGAATCCGGAGGCGAGGTTGAGGTCGGACAGAAAATGAGTGACGAGTTCCATCTGCCCATCACCATCCTTGTCTTCATAGATCGAAATGCGATCTTTCCCCTTGGGGCCATTTGGAGGAGGCTCGGGAAGTTTGTCGTATTTTGTGCGCAGATATTGATCGACTTCGACCGCTTTCAGACCATTCGGAATCGGATACTGCAAATACTGGAGAACCCACATCCGTCCTCGGGTATCAAACTCGATCGAGAGTGGTTGGCTGACATCGGGTTCACTCACTACAAGAGAAGCCTCGAGGCCGTCCGCGAGCGTGAAGGTCTGAAGTTCTTCGGCGGGCGTCAGTTTGCCAGATTCCGCGGAATCGTCAGCCTGAATTGAGGAACAGGTTAGCAGGATCAGGAGCAGGGCAGGGAAGGTACGGCTGTCCATCGGCGGTTCGATTCAAGTTGAGGGGAGTTTAGGGTTAAATTTGAGGCCAATTTATCCTACTGATTCTGACCGAGGTAACACAAGTTGCGGGAATGTGAGCGACCGCTTCCGATCAATTGAAGAAAAATCCAGAAAATGGTTTATCGTCGAGAGCCGAAATGCCCTGTGAGAAGTCTTTAGTAATAGTGAGCGGCCGATTCGGGATAATGTTGTCCTGGGGAGACCTCTTTTGACCAAACCCGAATTTTCGGAGGGAATCGTGTCCGGCGACATATTGACCGATGCGGAATTACTGTCAGCTTTTCTGGAGCAGCAGGATTCCCGCGCGCTCGAAACATTGATCGAGCGGCATTCATCGCTGGTGTGGCGGGTTTGCCAGCAGTATGCCCATTCGGTTCCGGATGCTGAAGATCTGTTCCAGACAACATTTCGAAAATTAATTGAGCAGAGTGCCCGGATTCGGAATCGTCAGACGCTTGCGGTTTGGTTGATGCAGGTTGCGCGGAATGAAGCTCTGTCGTACTTGAAGAAGTCCCAACGTACTCAAAACTCGCTCACCCTGGAACAATTGGAGGCATCCATGTCGACCGAATCTTACCGGGAGCGGCAAGAGGATCTGAACGCGCTTTTTGAGGAACTCGAAGCACTGCCGGAAAAATATCAAGAGTCGGTCGTGCTCTGTTGCCTCGAAGGACGGACACAGGAGCAGGCGGCTACAGAGTTGGGACTAACGGCCTCGTCAGTCAAGATGCGGCTCGAACGTGGTCGGAAACTTCTTAAACGTAATCTGCTCAAACGGGGTGCGGGACTGACAGTGGTTCTTGCTGCCTGGGAGAGCAACAGTGCAACCGCGAGCACAGTGGTGGCCAGTCAACTTGTCCCGGCGACGGTCGAGCAATGCGTCGCCCACTCTGTTTCCACGACGAGTCTGGTTTCGACACCGACGACGGCTCAATTATCAAAGGGAGCTCTGCTCATGGCAACAGCGAAGAAGTCCACGATCGTCGCAGGTCTTACCATGGTAGTGGCGGCCGGACTGGTGACGGGAATCTGGTTCAAAGTCCATCAACCGTCGGAATCAAACGGGGAGGTTTTCAACATTCGGAAGAATGAAATTCCTTCACTGAAACTTTCTGGCGATCAATTGGCGATGATGGGCGAGCTCGCTACGGAATTGAAACAGCA
>JAGQQC010000535.1 GCA_020426395.1 Planctomycetaceae bacterium | reverse complement strand
TAAGTACCCGATCAAAAGTCTGTGGAGAAGCAACACCTTCCCCTTCGATCTCCGCAACGATCCCCCCTCGGGTCGCTTTCAGACTGTTCACCTTCGTGTTGACGTGAATCGCCTCGAAGTCTTCTTTTAATCGTTTCTCCAGGGGCTTGATGAGATCCCGATCTGCTCCCGTCGCAATGTTAGGTAGCATCTCGACAACGGTGACCTGCGAGCCCAAAGTTGCATAAACTTGCCCCAGTTCGAGCCCGATAATCCCCCCACCGATGATCAAAAACTTTTTGGGGACGTCTTTTAATTCGAGAGCGCCGGTGGAATCCATGACACGATCGTCATCAATGCGAAACATGGGTGGCCACACAGGAGAAGAGCCGGTCGCGATAATCGCGTTTTGAAACGAAACTTGCCCAACGGGCTGTCCGTTCTGGGTAAGTTCCAATGTGTTTGAATCAAGAAATGAGGCCCGCGCCTGTACCCGCTTCACTTTTCGGGCGGAAGCTAACTGACCGATACCGCCTGTTAGCTGTTCCACTACTCCATTTTTGTAATCGCGCAATTTGTCGAGATTGACCTTGGGCTTGCCAAAAGAGACTCCCCAGTTTTCGGCTTCCTTGGCTTCATGCAATAACTTGGCGACGTGCAGCAAGGCCTTTGAAGGAATACACCCTCGGTTCGCACAGACACCCCCCAGGCGAGGATCCTCATCAACCAGAATCACACTTTTACCATGATCAGCCGCTTCAAAAGCTGCTGGGTAACCCCCTGGTCCCCCACCAATGACAACGACATCACATTCTCCGCCCAGCGATTCCGCCATGGTTCTCTACTTTCCAAAATCAAAAATCAGACAAGGCCGGAATTTCTCCAGCCATGTCGTATTTACCCTGGTCGGAAGTTAACAAGACCAGATCATTTCACAGGAAGATAAAACAACTGCCGCAGCAGTGATAAATCGGGCAAGCGACTCCGGAAGAACAGGAACCGGCCTCGACCGGCAAACCGGTCGGCTCGTCCCTGAGCGAATCATAAGCGATCGTACCCGATCTGCAAGAAGCAACGACAAATCAGGCTGAAATTAGCCTCAGCAGTCAGTCAGCAACTGGAACATATCCGAGAAAGCATATACCAGTTTGCTGACAAATCGAGCTGCATCCGCACCATTAATGACGCGATGGTCGTAGGATAGAGAAATGGGCATCATCATCCGTTCGACCACTTCGCCATCCTGAACTTTAAGTTCCGTACGGCTGCGACACATTCCCAGAATGGCGACCTCAGGATAGTTCACGATCGGAGTGAAACCCGTTCCGCCGATACCACCCAGGTTGGTAATGGTGAAGGTTCCGCCCTGCATTTCATCCATACTCAGTTTTCGGTCGCGGGCTTTAATGGCCAACTCGGTCGTTTCCTGAGCGATTTCCAGAATTGATTTTTTATCTGCGTTTTTAATGACAGGAACAACCAGACCGTACGGTGTATCAACCGCGATCCCAATGTTGTAGTACTGTTTCAGTACCAGTTCTCCCGATTGAGCATCGAAACTGGAATTGAAATGCGGGTAGGTTCTCAGCGCGTTTACGGCGGCTTTCACTGCGATGGCCGTCATGGTGACTTTGGGGCCATTCTTACCAACCGTCGACATGAAGGTTTTCCGAGATGACTCAAGATTGGTGATGTCGGCAACATCGTGTTGAGTGACGTGCGGAATTACCTGCCAGGCCATACTCAGATTGGAGGCTGAAGTCCGTTCGAGCTTGCTCAATTTGCGACGCTCGACTTGACCATATTTAGTGAAGTCCGGCAGCGGTGGTGCAGTGACTGGGCCACTTCCTGAGGCAGAGACGGCTCCAGAAGTTAATTGACGGACGAAACCTTGTACGTCTTCGACCGTAATGCGTCCTCCAGGACCAGTTCCCGAAACAAGGTGTAAATCCACACCTAATTCACGAGCCAGCCGGCGCGTAGAAGGAGTCGCAGGGGGCGGTACTTTTCCATTTTCAGAAGGTTCGGCCTTCGTTTGTGCGGCAACTGGAGCGGGTGCTGATGCGGCTGGGGCAGCGGGCGCGGGTTGAGTTGCTGGAGCAGCAGCCGGTGCCTCTTTTGCCGGTTCTGTTTTCGCCGGCGCCGCTTCTGCTTTCGGGGCTTCTGCCGCTGGAGCAGCCCCATTTGATTCACTGATCGTCAGTAGCACAGCACCAATGGGAACCGAATCACCTTCGGAAACATGAATCTTGGAAACGGTTCCTGCATGTGGACACTCAATTTCAGCGACCGCTTTTTCGGTCTCCACTTCCATCACTACGGCGCCGGCAGAAATGGAATCTCCCTCTTTAACCGAGATGGAGGAAATTTCCGCTTCGTTTACACCTTCCGAAACTTCGGGAAGCTTGAATTCAATCGACATGCTGAGCTGTTTCTTATAAAGAGGATACGGTTTCTACGCAGAGGAAGAATCCCCGCATCCATTTGGAAATTGGTCGGAGGGAACCTGAGGAAAACCAACAGACAGCGCTGCCATTGATTTCAGGCTCAATGTTAATAGTACGGTTAAGGTGGCTTCCCAGCCCATCCGGAATCATTCCGCTCATTTTAAATGAGCGTTCCAGATCAGGCATACAGGGGATCCACTTTATCGATGTCGATACTCAAGTCGGACTGGGCTTGTTTCACGATATCCCAGCTAACTTTTCCTCCATGAGCCAGCGCGACCAATGTTGCATAAGCAGTATGCTCTGCGTTCACTTCAAAGTGCTCCCGCAGATGCTCCCGGGTATCGCTTCGACCGAACCCGTCTGTTCCCAAGGTGACATACTCACCT
>JAGQQC010000534.1 GCA_020426395.1 Planctomycetaceae bacterium | reverse complement strand
ATTATGGAGTCAAGCATATTGATCGTTGGCTCAAGGCAGGCACCGGCAAGTGGGATGTCATTCACTTCAATTTCGGTTTGCATGATTTGAAACGGGTTGATCCACAGACCGGGAAGAATTCAGACGATCCAAACGGTCCGCATCAGGCAGAGCCGGACGCCTATGAGCAACAGCTTCGCGAAATCGTGGGCAAACTGAAGGCGACCGGAGCGAAATTGATTTTCGCCACAACGACCCCTGTTCCCACGGGGGGAGTCAGCCCGCACCGTGATGTCGAAGACCCTGCGCGCTACAATGCCATCGCTCGGAAAATTATGCAGGAGAACGACGTCGCAGTTAATGACTTGTTCGCTTTCGCCGAAACTCGACTGGATGAGATTCAGCGTCCCGTCAACGTGCACTTCACCCCGGAAGGTTCTCGTCTTCTGGGCGAAGAAGTGGCTGCCAAAATTCGCGACGTGTTTCCTGAGAAGTCAAATTAAGTCCGTCGAAACGGCTCAAGAGGGACCCCCGTTACGTCTCCGTCGCCAGTTGATAATGCGTTATCGCCAGGTCGGGAAGTTCTATGATTGCGAAGGTGAGTGGTTTCGCACGATAGAGAGCGCCCGGATTGAGTAATTGAACGTCATTTTCAATATCGAGTGATGCCACATGCGTATGCCCTGAGCAAACGATGTCGAACGCCCCCGAGGTGCTTAATCGGTCCAGTAAAACGGTGTCGTGGCCGTGGGTAAAAGCGATGCGAAATTCGCCGACTTGAATTTCTCCGAACTCTCCCCAGCAAGTTTGCCCCAATCCTTCGATCGTTGATTGGAGGTGGCTTTTCTCTTTATCGACATTCCCGAAAACAAAATGAGTCGGCCAGTCAGAGAAAAGAGGGATGATTGCGCCAGTTCCAATGTCTCCGCAATGGATGACTTGTGAAACCTGGTGTTCTCGTAATTGTTTGACGGCTTGTTCGGTATTCGGGACGTGCCCATGCGTGTCACTGACAACGCCAATCCTGATGATATCCGACATGCGTTTGGCCCTGCATGAAATAAAGATGAGTGGTTGTGATTAAGACAGAAATAAGCTCTCTTTGCTCATAAGGAAGTAAAGAGAAGTTGAATGATCGCTTCAAAAAGTTTCTTGCCCAGACGAAACGGATATCACCGAACGAATGCGGCAAGTGAATAGTTCAACAGATACTCGAATATGATCAACCGGATCGAATACTCGGTAACGATGAGCCATAAATATTTGAAAGGAAAAGTTGTCGTAGCGAGATGAATTCGCTGTTGAGTCTTTGTCCCTGACGCAAGAAAAAAAGAGAATTCAGGCTGTTGGAGAATGCCCGGTTGCCTGTTGCGTAAAGGGGTGATCGAACGAGTTGTGGAGTTCATCGATAGAAGTCTGAATCAGACTTTTCGATAAACAAAATGCATGGCAACACATTCGATTATCAGAGAAGAATTTGTCGAAACGAAAAGAAATCATTACCTGCTCACGTATTTTTTACGCGGGTAAAATTTTCTAAATTCGCCTCTGCTGTTATAGAACTCTCTGTTAGAAAGGCAGCCCCGCAGGGCCAGATAGGTCGCAGATTTGGGGGATATGTGAGGTGGGCAGAAAGACAGATTTTCTGAAGATCCCCTGAGTGGATGTCTTCGTTTTCGTATTTGAAGTACGCATTTGTTGAACAAATCTTTTCTATTTCGTTCAACAAGTGCAGGTATTTACCTCATTCTTAGCCAAGCATGATCGAAAAGCAACTAGTTTTATTGGCTTGGATGGATTTTTCGTAAAGTGTTTGCACTAAATAGTTTGTTGATTGTCATTGTGGATGTACAGCTCTTAATTTCTTGGTTGTGGTCCTCTATGGTAATGGAAGAATGTGGGGGGATGGGGGACTGGGGTTTTGTTCGGATTCTGTAATACAGTTTCATCTCTGACCTGGGCGAAGGGCAGGCAAGAACTGAACTTGATCCAGTTCGTTAATATCAGGACAATTTTGAAAAACAGGACGATATTCTGAGAATCCACAGGTTTTTCACGGACTTCTGAGAAGCCTGTCGGAGATGCAACTGCAAGGAGTGACAGATCAGGTGGAAAGCAAACGCCTACAGTTTGAACAGCGAATGATGGTCCCCATGTTTGTGTTGGGGGTGCTCTTTCTCCTTTTCCTGGCCGGTTTTTTGCACGGGACCAACTTGCATCTTTTGGAAGAAGACCAGGCGGATACAGCCGGGAAACTTTTTGAAAGCTTCTGGAATAATCCACTGGTGGTGGTCTGTCGCTGGGGAATGGTTTTGTTATGGCCCTGTTTTCTCTTTGAAGCGGGTGTGCATTTCTATTTGAAAAGCCCTCGCTGGAAAAAATCGATCTATTCGGCCCTGTTTCCTCCTGCACGGATTGGGGCTCCCGATTTTCAAACTGGAACGATGGTTTGGTTACCCGGAATTGGAAGGGCGCAGATTGATGATCGATTGCGCGAACGAGTTGCCAAAGGGGCGACCGTTCCGATGATTGTCATTGCCTTGATGATTTTGCCTCTACTGGCGATTGAGCATACTTGGAAGGGGCAAGTCGAATCTCATCCGATTTTCTCCTATCTGCTTCGCGGCGGAGAGGGGTTTATCTGGTTTGCCTTCACTTTTGAATTTATTGTGATGCTGCATATCGTCGAGAAGAAGTTTCAGTACTGTAAAGCGAATTGGCTCGACATTGCGATTATTTTGCTTCCGGTACTCGGGTTCCTCCGCATCTTGAGACTAGGACGACTCGTGCAACTGACCAGTCGCATCCCCCAGTTAGGGCGTATGGCGCGTTTGTATAACATGCGCG
>JAGQQC010000533.1 GCA_020426395.1 Planctomycetaceae bacterium | reverse complement strand
CGGAAGGAAGCGCATCAATTTCCAGAACGGCGGTGCTGAGACCCGAAAACCCACTGTTATTCGCCTGCAGCAGGTTGTTCCCGCCATCATCGACGAAAGAGAAATTCGATGGGTTATTGAGAACTAAACCGAGGGTGTGGTCGAATTCGAAATCCTGGTTGTAAGGGAGCGTCACCTCGTTCAACCAGACACGGTTCGCCTCTGTGAAATTGGCCGAAACGTAATCGAGATCACCATCTCCATCCAGGTCGCCAATTCCAACCCCGATGGTACTTCTGCTCCCGATACGTTGTCCGCTATCGGTAAAATTCCCGTTGCCATCGTTTAGCCAGAGCGTGTTCGGCTGATTTGATTCTTTCGACAACAGCAGATCGAGATCACCATCATTGTCGAAGTCTCCAAAGTCAGCCGCCCAGTTCGAGTTGATCCCGTCATTCAGTTCCTGGCCAAGGGTAAATATACCGGTGCCATCATTCAGCAGCAACTTCGTGTTGCCACCAGGTTGTGAAACGGCCGCATCGAGATCGCCATCCCCATCGACGTCCCCCAGGCTCAATCTGAGTGTATTCGCGTTCGTGATGGTCACGGTTTGATGCAGTGAGAATGTGCCGGAACCATCATTCAGGAAGACCGCGTCATTGCCACCATAGGTCGTTGCGAATAAATCGAGGTCGCCGTCTCCATCCAGGTCCCCCAGTGCCAGTCCCCAGTGGTTTGATCCCGCAATACTGATCGCTTGTCCGCTATCGGTAAAGACGGCCGAACCATTATTGAGCCAGACCCGAATCGTATTCGTATCGGAACCATTAGAGGTTAGAGCGTCCAGGTCTCCGTCCCCGTCAATATCCCCCAGCTTTACGAAGCGACCGGTGTCGTTGCCTAAAGCCTGTCCGCTGTTGGTAAAGGTACCACTGCCGTCGTTCAACCAGACTTGATCGGGAGCGTTTGAGGAAAACCCACGCGCAAAGAAAAGATCGAGATCGCCATCCCCATCCAGATCGCCGAGTTCGGCACCAGCGCCAGCTGCGAGAGATTGCCCCGTATTGGTGAAGGTGCCATCCCCATTATTTTTCCAGACCTGACCCGCCGAACCGCGGTTTCCGAAAACGACATCCAGATCGCCATCACCGTCGATGTCTCCCAATGTGGATGAGTATGTTTGATCGGCCCCTGTAAAAGATTGCCCCGCATTGAAGACTCCGGTTCCCCCCTCCGCTGCCAGCACGATCAAGTCGCTGTCGAACGCGCTGTTGTTCGTCGGATCGGTATCGGTGTAGGTCGACATATCCACGGTGGCGACGTTGGTGATGTTGTCGCGCACATCATCCTTAACCGTCCCCGCAATCGTATATTCGATGGAAGAACCCGCCGGCAAATCGACAAGTTCGCTGAGAATCCCCGTGCCCGACGTATTCCCGCTCGCGCCTCCGCTGACGACCGCGGTCCAACTGACGCTTTCCAGGAAGCTGCCATAGTCATCCGAGACCGTCACTCCGGTCACACCTTCCGCGCCGATGTTACTGACGATCACCGTATAAGTGAGCGCCGCCCCCTGCTCGACAGCGGTAACGGGCGATTCCTTGGTGATCTCCAGGTCGGTTGTGCCCGACAAGAGCGTCCGGTCTTCGAGTTGATCGAACCGGTACCAGCCGGCATGATCCGCGGACTGATTGTTGAAAGAATTTTGACGACGGGTTTCTTGGCGTTTAGCGCGCAACAGCGACGTAAACCAGGAGGTGGTGAAACTCATGGATAGGGGACCTGCAAGAATGTGAGAGGATCGATGGGAAAACTGTCCCGACCATGAAAAGCGGAAGCTGAGCCGTAAGACAGTTAAACAAGGCAGGTTGTGCAGGAGCGTTGTTGTTAACGATTAAATCAGTTATTCCACTGACAGGTCAACCCTAATTCAGGGTTTCAAATATTATTTTATGTGAAGTTAAAATTACATAGAGCATGCTGAAAGTAATATGTACTGCTTAGAAAGCAGCAATTCGCCCCTCTGTATTGAGCAGGTAATCAGCTGAGAAACAGAATCGGAAGTGATCATGAGACCTTCAGTCGGTTCAGGCTGACGGAATCCTAACAGTATTGGTTTTTGCTAGAGGTCACGAGGCTTCAAAGATCGGGACCGAGCTTGGACTGGATGAAGAGTTATTGTGCTGTTCCATCCGATTGCAAAAAATATCTTTGAAGTAGGATGGTGGTGCTTCGCTTCACTGCTTCCGCGTCAAATTTTTTGACAAGACGGGACAAGCTGAGAAATATAAAATGCCGACAAAACAAGACATCTGGATCTTGACATCCTGTTTTGTCTTCCTTAAATTGGCTTCTCGCAAACTTATTGGGTCTAAGACAACTGTGAAATCAATCTTAGAGCCAGATTTCGAATAGAGATTTATTTTACTGAACCGGCATCAACCCTTGGGGATAAGAAACGTCCATTTCCTGCTTCTTGTTTCTGGATTCCTACGAATATGGGAATTCCCTGGTGAAACAAATCTATTTTGAAAACTGGCACTTAAAGACATCTTAATTTTTTCTGGTGGAGGGAATCAGCATGTTCTGTAATCAATGTGAACAAACTCAAAATGGCACAGGTTGCACTGATATTGGTGTGTGTGGAAAAGATGAAGACATGCAGTCATTGATGGAGATTTTGCTCTATGGAGTGAAAGGCATGGCAGCCTACGCACACCACGCTCGTCGACTTGGAAAAACGGATGATTCTGTAAATGCATTTATCGAAGAAGCACTATTCGCGACGGTGACGAACGTCAACTTTGACTTGGAGAGCTTACTTGAACTCGTACTGGAAAAAAAAAAAAAAA
>JAGQQC010000532.1 GCA_020426395.1 Planctomycetaceae bacterium | reverse complement strand
GGGGTAGGTTTGTTTATTGAAAGCAAATTCTAATCAAATCAATTATACGGAAACCGGCTCTTGTTCGTTTGGTTGTGCCGTTTCAGGTTCGGTAGTGGAATTCTCCGAGGCATTTCGTTTCGGGATGCGTTTGAAGAAATAAGCTCGCATGTAGAACATGATAAACGTTCCCAGCACAATCAACGCAGAACCGAGGTATTTGATAGACCGCCCCGGGTCATAATTGACACGGAAAATTGAACCATAAACGGGTTGAGAAGGGGGAACCGGAGGCAAATAGTTTTCCTGGAAGAACCGCAAAGGACGACCATCAAGGTCAGGATAGTCGAGTGGTTCATTCATGGTGATGACGTGTAGTGAGGCTTCGGAATGGTTATCGACCCAGTCCTGCCGTTTTTCTTCTGGAAGTTGATCGTATTCAGCGAAGAGTGTCGCGAACAATTCTTTTCGTTTGTCATTCAGTTGTGTCGTTAAGGTCTGGCGGCTGGCAGGGTCGGATTCGGAGTCTCGTTGCTGTTGCAACTCGCGCATTTCCGGATGATTGCGGACGTCGAGTTGCAGTACATGGCTGGTATAGTTGGCTGCCATACTGGTGCCGGGGTCAACATCGAGATCGAAGTCGATCAGTTTCATCTCGAAACCAACGTCGTTCTGCCGCACGTTGTAGGAAACATTAATAGATTGATCGTCTCCCATGCTGGTTCGATGGATTTGAGTACGCCCTTCAGCAGCCCAGGGAGAAGGCAGGTTTAAGCCGAGCCAGAATTCGTCCGTTTTCGTTTTTCCATCTTCTTTCCAGGTAACCCGTACTTGAATCTGCTTGGTTTGTCCGTTGGCGTCTTTATGGAATTCCACTGGGAAGATATCCCAGGTTTTTTCTTCGTTTTCGGATTTCAGAAATCTGTTGAGACGCATTGACCAGACATTTTGTCCCCCTCCCATAGACCAGGTATCGACCGACTCTCCTACTTGAAGTTCACCCGCACCGACGACCATTTTCGTAGCCTGTTGCCAGACGCGATAAGAAAGTTCGTCGTTCGGGCCTTTCAGGATATCGATACGTCCCGGCATTTCGGGGTGATAGTATTCGACATAGAAATCCTTCGGAGCAGAGACTAGTGTATTGACCGGGAAACGGGCGAGCCGCACGATCTGATACTCTTTGGGTTTCACCTCTTCAGATTCAGAAGGCTCGGTCACTTTCAATTGCACAGCAGGCATCTGCGGTTGATCATTCTCTGAAACGAACTCACCTGTAATCGTGAGCATTTTCAAATTGAGGTTGGGAGCGAATCCGAGTAATTCGAGTTGCAATCCATTATCGAGTTCGTAAGGACCTTCTTCGTTCTCTTTCATGCGTTGCAATTCAGAGACATTGATGTGATAGACTTCCCCTTCGGACCAAACCGCCAGAACACCATCTCCGGAGACAAACCGTTGTGGACGGGTTTCGCGGAATCGCTCCAGTGCAGCGGCATCATCTGTTTCCCACATCAAAATCTCTCCCATACCGCCAAAGGATGCCTGGGCGAAGGGTTGATTTGATTTCCATTCCAGATCGATGTCCATCTCGGCTCCAATGACTGACTGGGTAAAAGTCAAATCAAGGTAAGGCAGATGGTGGAGTTCACTTTCTGAGTAGTAGTTGATGATATCCACCTGATAGTCATCACTCTTATAGATACTGATGGGTTCATGATCCCATTCTCCGGATGCGAGACCGAATCGTTCGGCAACCTTGCGGCTAAAGGGTTTGTCGTACCAGGAATTCCAGTTGAATGGGCCGAGATGAATTGTTTTTGTGTATGTTTCGGGATGGTCGGGCAAGCCGTCAATCTGGACATAACCCGCTTGATCCAGGTCGATTGCCATCTGGCTGGAGTCATTGAGGAAGACGAGCATCTGGGAGTTCACACTTCCCATGAAACTGATTGCTGAACCGGCGAGCAAAACGAGCAGACCGATGTGCGTAATTACGAAGCCGGTTTGATGTCGTTTCCAGGGATACCGGATTGAGGCGGCGCAGAAAATATTGATGGCCAGCAATGCGAGTAACCCGGCGAACCAGCCAGAATGGTACAAGTACCACTGGACCGCTTTGGTTCCCAGGTGTGCCTCGACGAAGGTCGCATATGCCAGCACCATGGCGAGCGCCATAATGAGGATCACGGCCAGTTTTAATGAGGCCAGTAATTCGTACAACCAAAGTAAGCAGCGGACAGGCAATGGCTGAGACGAATCATACAGTTTCGGGCGGGCCATGCAGACATCTCGTCAAATGATTAGGTAGGAAACACGTCACCGTTGACCATTTTGCCGGAACAGCGTACTGATCAAAACAGCAGTGCTAAGTGGCAGCCAGTTGCTGGACTAAAGGTAGTCTCAACTCTGGATGAGGCAGGACAGGCTCGCAGACGCATTGAAATCAGGGAGAAACGTCAGGAATGAGCCCAAGTTACTTATTATAGTCCTACGCTGGGGAACAGGTACACAACCTCTCCCGGGATGATTTCGGTTTTTTCTAAATCAGGAACAGAGAGGCAACAAATCTGGTCAAATTGTCAGCTTCTCCTGTCTATGTTCTAAACAAGTGGATTTAGGGAAACGCTGGCACGAGATCTGCAATTTTTGTTTGATAATTGAGGAAAAATGGAATTTTCTCCTCAAGTGTCTGAGTTCGACGGATTCGAACTTCGGCAAAAAACCTTAAAAACACAGACGATCGCAGTGATCAGAGCAGGGATTGCTCACGAATTACCTCAGTAGCCCACCCACATTATTCCTGAGGTAATTTTGTAAATTTGGCAAAAGGTATTTGTCATTTTTACAACGAAGGC
>JAGQQC010000531.1 GCA_020426395.1 Planctomycetaceae bacterium | reverse complement strand
CCTGATCCATTGTGTATCTCCGTCCTCTTCTATCCACTTTTCGTTGATTAACAATCCATGTTTATTCGCAAAATTGGGATAAGATGGATTGGAATACTCGAATTTATGGACCGCGTCTGGATTGGGAGCGGTACCAGCGACGTTGATTGGGGACAGGAATTGATCGATGTTTGTAATGGACTTTAAAATCGGTGGTGTCGTGGTATCTTCTGCAACAATCTCAAGCCGCACTTTTCTGGGGTCTGCGTCTGGGATCGTCGTAATGATTTCGTGGACAAAGTGATTTCCATTCAGATCAAATCTAGTCGTCGATCCATCTGGAAGGGATATTTCATGGATTCTCGGCGGTGTACCGTCGGGTAGATCCTCTCGCCATGTAACTGTCGCACCGCGATCTTGATTTGTCCATTCTGCTGGGTCGAATGGAACAGCGCTCGGGCGGATGCGATTTAGTAGATAGACGTAATAGGGGTTGGCGTCCGCGTCTTTCATTTCAGTTCGGCGAAAGACGTAATCATCTCCGTTTCCGGTGCGATACGTCACTTCTGTTACGATGGAGTCACCGTCAGGAACCTGATCTACAACAAGCGTTCCAGTCTGTTGAAAGTCCGGCACACCACCAGGAAGTTCTGCTGCATAACTTCCGGCGAGTGGACTTTGGTGTGGAACGGAACCCAGTGAAATGTTCGGGAGCTCCCCCTCCCAACTATCAATGGATTTGGAATGTCGTGTTGCGTCGAATAGATAGGGCTCAGAGCCCGGGAAGAATAACATGAATCGATCATCGTTCGTTTCCATCGAACGTCTATTGTCTAGAAACAGAGAAGGGAAGCCTTGTAACCACCAACCTTGGCCGAACATGCCATCAATGTCACCGCGGATGATTGAAGCTTCTCCGCTTTTTCGAACTGTGACAGGATCGATATTTTTCACTTCTGGAAATAGTATATCAACCTCCAGGTTCCAGAAATGGACTCCAGACCGATCTGCGATGATGTCGGGGCGAACTGTAAAGAAATTGTCTTTCTCTTTCCAGCAAAAGTCAGCAGGCAAATCAATTATAATTGCGGTGGCGGGAGATGCGGTGCCTTCAGGGTCCCATTGAAGCCTGGCGACGAGTTCTTCTGGTCTGGAATCGTCTGTTAATTGGTAACAACCATTTGGCATCGCGGCTTTCTCGTTGGCTAAACCGTCGAGTAAAAAGTGGATTGCGGGGAGGGTCGTGTATTTCCGGAGGTGTTCTTGGAGCAGTTCTGGAGTCAACTGGCCAACGGGTGGAACGGTCACTTCGGTTGTGTCTACATACACGGTTCCCGAGTCGTAGAGCAGGCCTCCTAGCGGTATTTTTGAATTTCCGCCAGAACCATCAAGAATTAGCGAATGGGGAACCGTATAGGTTCCGTTAATCACGTCAACATATGTTCCGCCCACGTCTTCGAAGACGCGCTGGTTAAGTGTACCAGTGACCTCTTCGGAATGAATTCGCCAAACTGGGGTACTGCCGGGGTTCGGTGGCACCAAGGCACCCATGGCTACTGCGGGTGTAAAGGAATTGTCCAGTGTACTTGCATATGTGAGCCATTCACGCGGATCAGGAGTCGTGATGCCACCTGCGGTTCGCCACTGCTGATGAGTCTCATAAACGTCTGGAATCACAGTGATACGTGCTGAATAAACGACTTCATCGCCGTTATATCCCGCTGGCGAACCAGTCGGCCAATTTCGGAAATTGTATTTTTGTCCGTCCGTGAAGAAAATATCGATTTCAATCTTACCGGACTGCCCTTCTGTGTTCCAACTCGCGGAAATATCGGTTGGGGCGACCATGTTTGTTAGGGCGATAGTTCCGTCGGGTTCCGCAGTCACGACTAACGGGACTCGCTGACCGACTGCGCTGAATGACGGCCGAACTCCGAGTGAGACGAATTCGGTACCCGTGAACTGGTAATCCAAAGCATCGCCGTCGAGCCCCTTCCAGTTTCCAACAACATGTGCCCCGAGTACTTTATAAGATTGGTTTTTGTCCGCGTCGTAGATCAAGTCATTTAAACTGAACTCTGCACGGGTTTGTTTCGGTAATGAGATAGGCCCATCCAGAAGCATGTAGTTTACGGGCAACACTTTCTGTGGATCAGAGCCTGGAATCTGATAATGTGTTCTGCCATCCGGGAGATGCATAAAGTCGCCCATCATAACGGGCAAGTTGTTAGAGACGGCCAACTGCATCGAAGTCGATTGGGTTGCGACAATGCTATCTCTTTTATCTGCTGCCACCGCGGTACCATACCTGTCCACGATGGGGAACAAGTGTGCTTGAAAGGTGTCAATTCCACTAAAGCGAACGATATTTTCGTCGCGGTCGTATTCAGGTTTCAGAGTTGTGTAATGGTCGGGTCTCCAGCTATATTGGAGGTTCTCGTGGGGCGTATACGTGATGGTATTGTCCGCGTTGACGATGACGAATCCATGTGCGAGATCGAGTCGATCTTGCTGATCAGGTGGGAGAAGCTCGTTGTACATCTTCGTTCCATTCGCCGTAACCGTTTGATCAGGCAAGTAGATTGTACTGACGCCAACAGCGAATTTATCACCCCGAGAGTAGAACACCTCTGAGAAGGGATCAAAGGTTATCGATTCGTTGAGGGAAATCGACCAATCAGTCGCGACCACTTGTTTTTCATAACTTGTAACGAGGTCGTCATCTGTCGGATCATCTTCGGGTAATTTCGGCTGGATGGGCGCTAGATCGTCCACTGGCTTGCATTCAAATGGCAAGAAGATGCGCCGCATGGCTTCAAATGCTGATTGCGAGGTCGATCCGACTCCCCAAACATTTCCTTC
>JAGQQC010000530.1 GCA_020426395.1 Planctomycetaceae bacterium | reverse complement strand
TTCGACATATTGGCGGGCTGCTTCAAGTTCTTCAGTCATTGCCGGGCGGGGACCGCTGCAAAGTTGGTGAATATGATTGAAGATTAAATCCGCATCCGTCAGCATTTGATCTCTTTCTCTTTACGATGAATAAGATGAAGGGAGAGGTTCAGAACATGTCGAACAGAGAAACGCTGGGTCATTTGAGGAGAAGATTTGGCGATGAGGGGACGTTGCTGCCAGACAGGAAGGAATTGAGATCGGATCACTCGGTTTTGTTTTCGGCTGGCCGGATGGTTTCGACGAGGTATTTGAAATCGGGATCGTTTCGCAAAGGATCGAAATCCGTTTCCTTTTCGATCAGATGGGGGAGGGAACGATCCGCTCGAACGGCCCGACCCAGCCAGGAGAGTGCCCGCGATTTATCGTGATCGAGGGAGTAATAGCAGGCAAGGTTGTACTGTATGAGAGGGTTGTTTGGTTCAACTTCGAGGGCCCGCTTCATCATCTGGATGGAACGTTGTAATTGGCCGGTTCGTTTGTAACACCAGGCCATCCCCATCAGCACGATCAGGTTGGCGGGTTCACCACAGTGTGATTTGTGATACGAAAGTAGCGCGGCTTCGTATTCTTTTCGCTGACGAAACGCTTCGCCGCGAAGAATGTGATACTGGCAGCGCAGATCATCGGAAGGTTTGATTTGATCCAGTTCTCGAAGTGCCTGATCGGGAAGTTCGAGTTCCAGGTAGCCCTCCGCGGCTTTCAGGATGCGGCGTAGATGTTTGCTGTCGTCCATTTCGTTTGATCCAAAAGCCGATGGTATTGCTGGCAACCCTGATTCCAGTTCCTGAAGCGTAGGAAATGCAAGTGAACTTCTCCCGGTGGGCCTTTTGATGTGAAAATTCCAGAGGAAAAGGAGCCAACAGCAGAAGTCCTTTACTCATTATGAGAAGATTTCGAGATGTCTGAAAGATCGAGATTCGCAAATCTGGAAATATCTCGCGAGAAGCAAGCTTTTGGATTTTGTCCAAGATGAGTGTGGCGGCTGTTGTGCACGAAAAGTCCTTGAAAACTTGATTTTGCGCCGTCAGAAGCCGTTTCAATAAAATGTCACTGGTAATAGGTAAAAAGAAAAAGACCCCACCCTGGCTTGGCAGGAATGGGGTCGTTAAGGGGAAATGTCAGGAGTTTCCAGGTTTAGTTAGCTTAGCAGCTCGTCCAGTGAATCTGCAAAGACAGAATCGGAAGCGGAAAGCTCTGTCAGCGAGAGGTTCGAGAACTGGCTGTGGGCATCCTGGGCAGCGAGCCCAAGGGTTCCCCCGGATTGGTCTTGTGAATAGGTGAAGGAAAGTTTTTCCTCATCGTTCGCCAGCAGGGTGACCGTGCTGCCAATGACTTTGATCTCAAGTTTGTATTCCGCATCCGGATTGATGCTGAGATCGGTGAGGCTAGCCACTTCCTGATAGACTCCGTTCACATACTGAGCGAGCACCCATTTTTTATCCGCTAACTGAACTCCTGCCAGGCTGAAAGTATTGGCAGCGAGTTGGTTAAAGACCAGGAATCCGTTCTGGTCGTTTCCAGTCTCGAAGAATGAAAGGAGATTCGCCGCGTAACTGTAACTGGAAGTACCCGGTGCCTGGTTTACTGAAGTGGTTTCCAAGTCGTTCGAGTCGGTCGAATCGATGGTGTAGGATCTTTGGGCTGCTGCACTGAATAGGGGAGCCGGCAGAGCGGCGTGACCCAGTTCGATGTTTTCGAATCGGCTTTCGCCATTGATGACCATGAAACCGGCCAGCCCGTCATTAACTGGCGAGCCGAAAGTATGTTGTACAACCTGAGAGCCATCCCGAGAGAGTGTGACAGTCGCGCCGTCAACTTCGAAGTGGACATCATAGAATTGGTTGGTGTTCAGCGGTTCGTTGAAGGTAGATAAGTAACTCCACCCGTTGTTGAACTCGCCAATGACCCAGCGGTTTTGACCGACCGCCATTCCGGCAAACTTGAATTGGGTTGGGGACTCGTAATCAAAGATGATGTAGGCATTGTTTGCCGTGCCTGGCCCTTGGAAGGTGGAACTCATTCGGGTTGTAATGTCGAATTGAGTTGGAAACGTCGTGGCCGGATTGAACAGCGTAAGACCTCTGGGGTTGGAAAGGCCAATCGAGTTGCCGATGACAAAATCGTCCTGGGCTGTCCAGTTGCCATTGATGTCGTACATCGTCCCTTCCAGGTCATGCCCCTGACTCATTGAGAAGGGGAAGGGAGTTTTAAGCGTTCCCCCCGAGAGCTCAGTCAGGGCAAAGTCGTTGAAATGGACCGTTGAATTATAAGCTCCAAGTCCGAGAGGATTATCTGTGATGTCCTCGCCGAACTCGTAGGTCATTTTGGTTAAGCCATCCAGGGACAAAGTAACCTGAGAGCCTACGACGGCCAGTTCAAATTGATATTCGGTGTTCTTCTTGATGGTTTCCGTTTTCTCGGAATAGACGTTGAACTGGTTGTTTTCGTATTGGCCGATGACCAGACGATTCTGGCCAGCCCAGGTTCCTGCGAATTTGAATTTTGTGGGAGACTCATAGTCGAAGATAATGAAGCTGTTGGATGCTTGTCCTGACTGAGGCGTGATTTTGAAGTTCGTTGAGATCAGGAATTCGTTGGGAACATAAGGAGCGGAGTCGATCAGACTGATACCGGTTTTGTACCAGGACAATTCGCTGTCGACGACGAGTTCCCCGTTTGTAACGGTCCAGTCGCTTGTGACCGGAATGAAACTGCCGAATGAGTTGGAGGCAAAGTCATCGACATAGGGGAAACCTGTTTGCGGAGCACGGACTAAATATCCGTTGAGAGGTTCCGCAGTATCCGAAGCCC
>JAGQQC010000052.1 GCA_020426395.1 Planctomycetaceae bacterium | reverse complement strand
TGCACTCACCCCGTCCAGCTCTCCGGCCACGTCATGATCGAGTACCAGATCCGATTTGACGGACAGTTGAAACTCATATGCCCCCGTTGAACTGTTCTCAGCAGAGACAACTAGTTGATAGCCTCCCGTTTCCTCCAAGGTCAGGCTGCTAATCTGAGTGACGACGTTTGAACTGCTGTAATTTGTGGTAAGCAGCACTTCCCCACTCGGACTACGCAACAGTATCTGATGATCGGTCGTCGCGGCGGAATCAAAATCCAGCAGTAACGTCTCGCCTGCCGTTCCGGTGAACGTGTATTCGTGCGTATCGCCGGCAGTGGAGATGCTGTCCATCACCAGTGATCCCAGTGTGAGCGCGGCCGTCTGCGTCATCGCCTCCAGTTCAATCTCAAAATCAAGTGCGCGATTTAAAACGGTTTCCGCCGAATCCCCTTCAATCAGCAGATAATAGGCCCCCCCCGCAGTCAGGGTAACATTTCCCGTGCCGGCCCCGAGTGCTCCGGAAGTAACCACGCCCCCACTACTGTCAACGACGCGCCACAGCGCATCGCTGGCTCCACCCCACTCCTCCATTGTCAAATGGAATCGATCATTGGCCGTCGCGCTGAAACTATAAACTTGTGAAGAACGCGATGTGAAGGCAGCCGTCGCGCCGACTCCGGAAGTCAACGCCGTGGCCACCGTACTCAGTTCTGACAGCTGAAATGCATAGTCTCCCGTCACACCGGTATCAGCATCGATTGTGAGCGTATACGTATCAGCCGCCAGATCCAGAATAACATCCCCATCTGCCACATCATTCGCATTTGAAGAAGCAAACGTCCGGTTCGTCACGACCGAACCGCTTGTCGATCCACTCAGCGACCAGCGCACCGGACCGTTATCGGTGATCGCATCAAAGTAATAAAGCCCCCCCGAACCGAGCGTGAACGTAAACGTATCCTGTTCGAGACTTGCACTGATATTGCCACTTACAACCTGTGACAGATCGAGAGGCGCCGGTGAGGATGTATCGGTTCCCTGGGAGATTACTTCGACTGTGTAACCAGGCGTCCCTGAATCAGCCTCATCACCTTCGATCAACAGCGAATATGTTCCTCCTTCATGGAAATGGATCGTGCCGACATCGGAACTGAGTGTTTCATCAAACAGAATATTCCCGTAGGGATCGACCAGTTTCCAGCGTGCCGCAGACGATCCGGACCAGCTTTGACTGTCGAACGAATATTTGTCTCCGGCGGTAACCGTGAACTGATAAACGTGCGACTTGCCCGCCGGATTAAGCGTATCACTCTCTGCCGTATCGGGGGTGATGGTCGACGCCAGACTGGAAATGCTTTCCAGCAGGAAAGAAAAACTTCCATTCGCTTCTCCAGCTCCATCAACGCTCAGTGTATAACTGCCACTCGCCAACGACAGCACCTGATTCCCGGATGTAAAGGCTTGCGATTCGATGACGTTTCCACCAGGTCCCGTCAACGACCAGTTCAAGCTGGTCGAATCAGTGAAAGAATCTAAATACAACAGCGCCGCACTACCCAATGTGAAGGTATAATGCTCCTCTTCACCAATCGTCGAAAGCGAACTACTGACAGCAGTTCCTAACGTCAATGCCTGTGTGCGACTTGCGACGCTACCCAGATCTTCTACCGTGAAATCAAAACTGCGTGCTGTCGAGGCCGTTTCTGCCACATCTCCTTCCACGATCAGGTAATAAGTCCCTGTGCTGCTTGCAGTGAGGAGATCCTGGTCGTCACTGAGCGCAGAGTCAAAGAGTACATTCCCACTATCATCGACCAGGCGCCATCGTGCCCCACTCGTTCCATCCCAACTGGTCGCATTGAAGTAATACTGATTTCCTGATGTGACCGCCAGAGAATAGACAACCGACTCATCCACCGGGTTGACCATCGCTGTGGTGGAACTGCCGGTCGTAATCGCAGTGGGAGCAGAGAGGTCAATCATCCGGAACCCATAATGTCCGGACGAATTCGCCACAGCATTCACTGTCAAAGTGTAACTCCCGGCGGCAGCTGTCAGCAGAGAATCATTCAGGTCAAACCCGCGATCCGTGACGAGATCTCCGGATGGCCCGGTTAACGTCCATTCGTAACTCGCATCTGGAGTCAACGATTCAAAGAAGAGATCAGTAGAGCTTCCCAATGTGAAGGTGTAGGTGTGCTCCGTGGCCGTCGGTGTCACCACATTTCGATATGGTTCATTGAGCGTAACCGCCTGGCTGGTGACGGTGCTGGAGTTGTCTTCAAAGAGAAAGCTGAATTCAAGAGAACTCGTGTTCTGCTGATAAACTCCACTTCCATCCTGCAGGCTTTCGGAGGGACCCTGACCAGTGGGCGTATAGTTGGTGTCTTTGGTGAGAACGATTTTGTCAATGATGACTCCATCCTCTCCCATCCACAAACTGAGTGTACGTGTGCCGGAGGTGGAAGCGGTGATAGTCGCACTGGCCTCTACCCAACTCAGCTTTTCGAGTGTACCAAATCCACTTCGAGTCACGACCTGGCTGTCCATTCCCACATGTACCCGGTCTCCGTTATCGTTCGGTTCCCGCCCGCGTAGCCAGACATGATACGTTCCCGCTTCAAGGTTCACTTCGTAATCGAGTCGCGGTGCATTGGCAACGCTTCCCGATCCATAACTCGTACCATTATCCGGTCCCGCTTCAACAACCTCACCACCGGAAGCACTGTAATTCCCTTCGACCGACCAGGTGTCCCCGGAGCTTCCCGCAGTCGCCGTGTCATAATTTTCCGCATCAATTGAAACAATTCCCTGGTCATCCAGGTCTGTCGTTTCTACCACGGCATAATAAGTTCCATCTGAGGGGAGATTGAATTCCGCATTAATGAAACCACTATTGCCGGCGGAATTGTCTTCGTATTCCGGACTCACTACCGCACTGTCCACCAGAGTTCCGCTACTGTCATATATCGAAATCGAGAACTCCGCGGGGGACATATTGAACAGACTCCCCTTATCCAGATAACCCACTAAGGCAAATCGGTTGTCTGTAACCCCCTCCAATTCGAGAGAGGCTTCGAGGTCTAATGCCATCTCGGTAATCCAGGCATGCTCTCCACCCATCGACCCCGATTCATCAACCACAAAAATGATGTCTGCCGTTGGAATCTGTGACTCATCTTCGAAGGTCAACGTAACGATATCCGTGACTGTTTCCTCAGGAATGAGATCATGATCAATCGACGTTGGATCAACATCTCCGGTCGCTGCCGAGTTCGTATCCCCTGAATCGGGAGTCACGTCATACGTGGTCGAACTGAGCAGAACCCGTTCTTCCAGATTCTCCACGTTTGCAGGAATCTGTTTATGCTCGGTCCGATGCCGCTTCAAAATCCGGCGCTGGGTACGATTGCTGGAAAAACGAGTGCGAAGCGATTCAAGCCAATGCGTCAGTTTCATCGATATTGTCCTGACAAATAAATTGCTGAGAAACAGAAAGTTACGGCCTGTTGTTCGCGCGCAACCTGAGCGCAGAACTCATCGACCCCGATTTACGAAGCGCAAAGAGAGACTTCGAGAAAACACTACGGCACAACAGAAAGACTGCTCTCAGCTTCGGCAGTACACAACCAGCAGTGTTGCGCCATACTCAACCAGACATGGATTGCGATTACCTGCAACACAATCCAGGGGAGTATTCAATACAGATTTTACAAACGATAAACGAGGAAGGGGTGAGGTACATCATTCTTCTCCTTAAGGGGCCCGTCAGTTGCTGAAGTGAGGGGTACATGATTGCACTGTTTTAATACCCGTTCGAATAACAACTTGCATATGGAATTATAATTGTTCTTGCATTCGTGACAGACAATCTAATATTCAATTTTTAATAAGGATCGAACCAAAATATCAACAAAATAATTTGAATTATGCTGAGTATTTCGCATTTTATCTGTTTGGTAATATAAAGAATTGTTGAAGCTCATCGCTTATCGACATCTCAATTTCGCAATCCTTATGAGTCGAGTGTGGAGCTCAATATCCTGCAACTGCAACCTGTGTTTCTTTTTAATGGTCTTAACATTAAACACATTTTTCTTCTTCAAGAATGCAATCCTGACTCAACATCAGGTGAGAACCTTCCCTCCCGGTAAAATGACCTCTGATCCTGAAGAGATTCATGCGAACGGGGCGTATGGCGAATCCTCAATTCAATCTCATCGATTTAGCTGGAGACAGCTCATCAGAACTGAACAGAAGCATCAACAGGAAGTGAATTCATTTCTTCCGAATTCAAACCACTCTCTCCACAAATGCCTCCGCCCAAATACCACTCAACCGAATGCTAATTATTATGCATTAAAATCAAAAATGGAGGACTTTCCGCCCAAAACGAAAAAAGGACTCACATCTTTCGACGTAAGTCCTTATGTAGCGGAGAGAACGAGATTCGAACTCGTGGAGCCCATTACTGGACTCACTGGATTAGCAATACACGGCTGAATGTGAAACAGTGAGCTTTGAGTATCACATAACCCTTTAAACGCTATACAGGTCGCGTTTTCGAAAAACGGATTACGGCCTGTATAGCGTGTTTATTTCGCGTTTAGGTAACATTTCAGGTAACACTACAAAAAATGACTTTTGCTCCGTTGTTTGTCGCAGAACCACATCTTTAGCTAATTTTCAGTCGGAAAGGCTGGTTTTCTCTCAGCCACAAGGCTTTTAGTAACAGTAACTTACATTTCCTAAAGATGTTTCCATTGTTTTGACGACACAAAAGTGGGCAAATCCCACTTGGCTGGTATCCCACCAAGGCGTATGATTGTATCAGTTAAGTGAACTTTCTCTCGAGGAGCAGAAAATGGCCACAAAGACCTTGGACACCAAGGGGCGAGTTACGCTGGGGGCAAAATTTGCCGGACAAACTGTAGTCATAGACGATTCCGATCCAACCTGCATCACTATCAGGCCCATGGTTCTGATTCCAGCTGACGAAGCTTGGTTATACCACAACCAAACGGCGCTTAGTTTAGTTCGGAATGGATTGGATGATGCACGCAGGGGTAACTTCGCTGCGGCAGGTCCTGACGTCGATGGCGACTTGGATTGGCTGGACGACATCGAGGAGTAGTGCCTGAATGATTCAGAACGAGCACAAACCGCCGTTATGAGAATTTGCTTTTGTGATAGGTATGCAGGCAGATGCACGATGTGAAATTGACGGTCACCGCGAAGGATCAGTACGATCGTTTGAGGGCGAATGCAAAGGCTCGCAGGGACGCGCGGAAGAAGAAAAAGATCAAGAAGTCGTCTCAAGACGAGGGGCTATTCAAGCAGGTTGCAAAAACGCTCGCTCTGCTCAGGACCAATCCACGGCACCCAGGGTTGAATACACACGAATACGATTCGATAGAGAATCCATTCGACAAAAAGAAGAAAGTGTTTGAGGCATACGTACAAAACAGGACACCTGGTGCGTATCGCGTCTTTTGGTGCTACGGCCCCGATGCAAACGAGTTGACTATAATCGCGATAACACCGCACCCATAAGCGCGTATCGTAAAAAAACTCACCCGAACTACAAAGCCTACAAGATAAGGCATCTGCGAGACACCGACCGTGTCGATTCTCAGACGACCTGGCCACGACGTTCTCCGCTACAATCGTCGCGACCAGCATATCCGGCGGTCGAGACCGGTAGCGATCTCCGATTCGCGAGCCCCATTCGTTCAGAGAATGGTTAGAGTTCCAGAGTGACTCCCCTCCCCCCACTTCGGAACCGTTTCCATGAACGTCCTGATGCAACCCTGGCACCTGCTCGTCCTCTCCCTGGCCAGTTGGCTGAATCGCGAGCAACAACAGGCGCTCGAGTACTTACAGGCCGAGAATCGTGTCCTCCGGGAGAAGCTTGGAACGAAACGGATTCTGCTCAGTGATGATCAACGACGGCGCCTGGCTGTCAAAGGCAAGCAGCTTGGACGGAAGTTGCTCCGCGAAGTCGGAGCGATCTTCACCCCAGACACAATTCTCCGTTGGCACCGGGAACTTATTGCCCGGAAATGGGATTATTCCAAAGACCAGCCGCGTGTTGGCCGTCCCCGAATCCGAACAGAGATCGTTGAATTGATCTTGCGGTTCGCGAAAGAGAACCCCACTTGGGGAGCTGATCGAATTCAGGGTGCTCTCGCGAACATCGGGTTTCACATCACCGACACAACCGTCAGAAATGTATTGAAGGCCAATGGTATTGAACCCGCTCCCGACCGCCCGGCCTCGATGTCCTGGCAGGCTTTCCTCAAAGCTCACTGGGAAGCGATCTTCGCCGTTGATTTCACCACGGTCGAAGTCTGGACGAAGTTCGGGCTAACCACCTTCTACGTCATGGTGGTGATGGAACTGAACTCTCGCCGTGTGGAGATTGCAGGCACCACAACGAATCCAAATAAACGATGGGTGACTCAAGTCACCCGGAACTTGACGGGTAGTGACGGTTTCCTGGAGGGCGCGACGCATTTGATTCTAGATCGCGATACGTGTTTCCAACCACTACGAGGCTTTCTGAACGCTCAGACTCAGATTGAACCGGTGCTGCTTCCGCTGAAGAGCCCCAACATGAATGCGTATCTCGAACGCTTCATGAGAAGTCTGAAATCCGAATGCCTGAGCAAGATAATCTTCTTCGGGCAACACTCACTCGAACGAGCGTTGAAGCAATACACCGCTCACTACCACGCCGAGCGGAACCATCAAGGGCTCGACAATCAATTAATCGAACCGCGTGATGAAGCCGGTAGTGTCATAGGTAACGTCGAATGTCATGAACGTCTCGGCGGCCTGCTCAAGTATTACTATCGTGATGTTGCCTGAAACGACGTCGCTCGCAGGTCACGATTCGTGTAATGATCTGCGATACCTCTGCGCTCGAACAATCATTTTCGCATCGACTCCGATCACATTCTTCAGGTCGCGAACCGAATCTCGTCCGAAATCCGTCGCTCGCAGGAAACGTAACAGCTTGAAATCCCTGATTTTCGACCTCGGCTGAATAAATTTACGATACGCCAATCTTGTTGTGGATTTTTCTAGACACTATTTCGCAGCCGTTTTCAACAAATTCTCCCCACTTAAGCTTCATTCCCGAAAGGGCACGAATAACAGCTTCGTCCGGCAGATAATCTGCATTATGAACCAGAATACCTTCATCCATTATCCTATAAACATGGTCCAGTTCAACCTCAATGTTAAATACATCTGCTGGCTGCGACAACTCGTTTTGTCCTTCGGCTGAGTTTTTTCACCTTACAGGTTTCTGTGACAGCGGTTATTCTTCTGCCAACAATTCTAGATGGTTTTCAAAAAAAACTTCTGCACGCTTGGCGTGGGCTTGGACATTCTCGCACGGGTGTTGTTTGTACTTCATAATCAAGTTCTTTACCTCTGTGCTCTTTTCATGCTCTTCCTGTGTATCGATCCAGCAGATTAAATAGAGCATATAAGCATTCGCCACATCTGCACCTTGTGCATAAAGTAGTAATCCTGCATCTTCAATTAATGACCATTTTAGTTTCCCAGAAGAAGACAATCCATCTCCCAATCCTCCTGACAGGTAGTTTCCTTTGTCCGGATACTTCTGCACTCCTTCCACGAATGACCCTATGCCATTCCATTCCAGACGGTGGAGGATTACTGCCAGAAGACGCACCGTGTTGACAATCTCATTCACCGTTTCAGGTTTAATCAGTTGGAAAAGCAAAACCAGGGCATAGATATCCAACACTTCAAGACTAGCGCCTATTTGGCGAGTACCAGACCAGTCGCAGTTCAAATACATTACCCCCAATGGGGCAACTTTTTCATGATAAAATGCATACCATTCATCACCCCAGGAAGTATTAAGGTACTGATCAATTATTTTTACAGCTTCAATCCATTTCTCTTCTGTTTCTTCCATATGACTTTTCCTTTCTAAGGTGGATCTTTATGTTCTATTCCCAGCGCTTCCAAGGTAGGACGACACGTAGTACAAGGAGGTTTTCTCTCTCCCAAATGAATGTCCCTAATTTGTATCCGAGCTCCCTTTAGAAATTCACGAGCTTCTTCGATAGTTCGAAATCTTCTATTGTATGTTGCTTCGTATTCAAACAACAGCCGACTAATTGCATCTAACTCAGCACAATTTCCATGTGAGCCAGCGCGCCTCCCTTCAGGTACTGTTGTGATGAATTTCCTGATTACTCTATGTAATTTATATTGCGATCCCGTACCGTAAAAAAACTCAGCCGAACTCGAAACTCTGCAAATAAAGGCATCTGTGAGACACGGGCGACATCCATTCTCAGACGACCTGACAATGACATTCGCCGCTACAATCATCACTGTCAACATTATCGGCTCCCGAGACTGACAGTGATCTTCCATTCACGAATCCCATGGGATCAGTAAATTGTTAGAATTCCAGAGTGACTCCCCCCCTCTCGCTCTGGAGCTATTTTGATGAACTTCCTGATGCAGCCCTGGCATCTGCTCGTCCTGGCCCTGGCCAGCTGGCTGAATCGCGAGCAACAGCAGGCGATTGAGTATCTGCAGGTCGAGAATCGCGTTCTCCGGGAAAGACTTGGCAAGAAACGCATCCTACTCACTGATGACCAGCGACGACGTCTGGCTGTGAAAGCTAAAATGCTCGGACGGAAGTTGCTGAGTGAGATCGGGACTATCTTCACTCCGGATACGATCCTTCGCTGGCATCGAGAACTAATCGCCAGGAAATGGGATTATTCGTCGAAGGAACAACGCGTCGGTCGGCCTCGCATCCGACAGGAGATCGTCGAACACATCTTGCAGTTCTCAAAAGAGAATCCCACGTGGGGAGCTGATCGAATCCAGGGTGCTTTGGCAAATGTCGGCTACCACATCACAGACACGACCGTCAGGAATGTTCTGAAAGCGAATGGAATCGAGCCTGCCCCGGATCGCCCTGCTTCAATGTCCTGGCAGACGTTTCTGAAAGCCCCGTATCGTAAAAAAACTCAGCCGAACGCAAAACATTGTAAATTAAGGCATCTGTGAGGCACGGACCGTGTCCATTCTCAAACGACTGGGAAACGACGTTCACCGCTATAACCATCACAGCCAATTCAACCGGTCGTAGAGACTGTCCGCAATATCCGATTCGTCAGTCTGGTCGGATGAAATAATGGGTATAGTTCCAGAGTGACTCCCCTCCCCCACTTCGGAACCACTTCCATGAATTTCCTGATGCAGCCCTGTCATCTGCTAATTCTTGCCCTCGCCAACTGGCTGAAACGTGAACAGCAACAGGTAATCGAGTACCTGCAGACCGAAAACCGTGTCCTTCGGGAGAAGCTTGGAACGAAACGGATTCTGCTCAGTGATGATCAACGACGCCGCCTGGCGGTGAAAGGAAAAGTGCTTGGTCGGAAGTTGCTGAGAGAACTCGGCGCGATCTTCACTCCTGATACCATCCTGCGTTGGCACCGGGAGTTGATCGCCAGGAAATGGGATTACTCGTCGGAGAAGAAGCGTATTGGCCGGCCACGTGTCCGAACAGAGATCGTTGAGCTGATCTTGCGGTTCGCGAAAGAAAACCCGACTTGGGGAGCTGATCGAATTCAAGGTGCTCTGGCGAACGTTGGAGTTCACATCACCGACACGACCATCAGAAATGTCTTGAAGGCGAACGGAATCGAACCTGCACCTGACCGCCCTGCCTCGATGTCCTGGCAGACGTTTCTGAAAGCCCACTGGGAATCGATCTTCGCCGTAGATTTCACCACGGTGGAAGTCTGGACCAAAACGGGTTTGACCACGTTCTACGTTATGGTGGTGATAGAATTGAAATCACGACGCGTTGAGATCGCAGGCATTATTACGAACCCTAACAAACAATGGGTAACCCAAGTCGCACGGAACCTGACCGGTAGTGATGGCTTCCTCGAAAACGCCACTCATCTGATTTGTGATCGCGATACATGTTTCCAGCCGCTGCGAGCTTTTCTAAAAGAGCAGACGGAAGTTGAGCCGGTAGCACTTCCACCGAAAAGTCCAAACATGAATGCGTATCTCGAACGCTTCATGAGAAGCCTGAAGTCTGAGTGCTTGGAAAAGATGATCTTTTTCGGTCAATATTCTCTCGAACGAGCACTGAAGGAATACGTTTCTCACTACCACACTGAACGGAATCATCAGGGACTCGACAACCAGTTAATTCAACCTGGTGTTGAAGTTGGAAGCGTCACAGGTTCAATCGAATGCCGCGAGCGCCTGGGTGGTCTGCTCAAGTACTACTATCGTGACGCCGCGTAGCACTGAATCGATCGAAGACCACAATTCCCATACGACATACTCCGCTACCGGTGCGCCCACGATGTCCTTTTCGAGGTAAATCGGACACCATCCGTCAGGTGTGGAACCGGATCTCGTTCGAAATCCGAGGCTCGCCAGCACCACAACCATTTGGAATCACTCGTTTTCGACGTCGGCTGAATATTTTTACGATACGAGTTAGCGACTGTTTCTGCTTGTCAAAGTTCGTTCGAAAATCGACTTCCAAAGGGAGCATACCAGCCTGCGACAACTCGTTTTATAGTTCGACTGAGTTTTTTCTACATTCGCCCCTGAACACTCACACCACGGAACTCACTTCTACCCGCTCGCGCGAACGGTCAAATGTTGTCGTGAAATCGATACATTCATCTTCGCTTAAGACACCCTCAGCATCTGCGATAATACTAACGTAGCACCCGTCCTCATCCGCATACACATCAATAGACAGGACATCAAATGAACTGGAGGATAGGACGACGTCATCGTTGATGTATTTTATTCTTTTCAGTTCTTCGTTAGATTTTTGCACTAATGAATTCCAGACATTTTCCCAGTGGTTAAGAATAAGTTGTATGCCGCTCTGAACTGGAATTAGTTCTTCAGGTGTTTCGACAAAGTGCACCCGAATCGGAATTGATTTGTCATTGACCCGGCATTGAGTCTGGTAATGGTCAAAAGTTTTTGAAAACTGTAACTTCTCGCTGTTATTTGACTGATTTGGCATTTTAGACAGCCTTTATCTTTAGTTGCTAAAGAGCGAATAGGAAAAGTGCGGGTTAGTTTGTGTTGGAAGCATTTTCGAATGTTACCTAATGAGTTACGTGAAAGCCGTATTTCTGACTCAAGAGCAACCACAACCAAATGTTAATGTGACCTGGTTGTCTCTAATTGTGCCATAAAGCCAGCCCTACATGATTTCCGGGTCCCGTTCCTGTATCGAAGCCTTTTCCCTGGGCTGCATCATGCAACTCCTTAGATATCAACTGCAGTCGCCCTTTCTTGGCGTCATGGTGCCACACATGTGTGACTCCGTGGATTATTACGTGTTCTCTATCAATTCTCCATCCAGGAGGTAGTCCGTCTTTTCTCAATTCATCATTTGCTTTCCTCATGTCCGATCTGCTAATAACTTTTTTCTGGTCTTTTGTTAATTTTGACCAAGATAGGCCAAATGTCCTTTGGGGACTTGTCGCTCTTATGTCATATTGCTTACGGACTGCGCTTTTGGGAAATCTGATTACATGGTACTGTCCCAGTTTTGGATGGTAGTAGTAGTCAACGGTGGATTTTACTTCATTTCCATGTCTATTCGTGTGTGGAAGTCGTACGCTTGTAGAGTAATTCGCATATCCATTTAGATGAAATGGATACGTTCCCGGAGCATGGGGGTTTTTCCGACCTTTGGGGAATACCCTCGAAGCAGTCATTGCATTCGGTTCGATTCCGTCTACTATGTCGGCAAAAATATCTAGGGGATTTATGCTGATCGTGGTGAATGGAATCGATATCTTGAAAGACTCATAAAAGCCAGACAGAATCGCCACGATGACCCAGTGATTGTCTGATCGACTTCCCCAGCTATCGGGCATGGAAAAATCTTCAGCCCATTCGATGTCCCATCGTAAGTTGACGTTATATGCCTTGTACAGTGCTTTAAAGCTATCTGCAATCCAATCGGATGTTCCGGGCACAATAAACGTGATTGCCATGCCGCCCGTTACTAGAACAAGTTCAAGCAGTGTGTTCATTCCACTCGGGTCAATACCGTTCACTGGATCGCCATGAGTGTACAAATACTTGTGCAGGCTTTGTGGGTCAGCAATATTACCGAAGAACGGATCAAGTCGGTTGAATGTCCCTGTTGTGAAGTCATAATATCGAGCTCGCAGGTAGACCTGTTGAATCCGAGGATCAAACTGTTCACCGGTGTGCTGAAAATTCGTCGCCATGTCGACGGGTATGAATCCGAGTGCTTCACCATAAGCGTCATAGGTGAAAATTTGCGATATACTGTTATAGGCAGCAACTTCACCCAAAAGATTGGTCAGCATCCGAGTGGAACCATGACCATCATACTGGAAGAAGAAACTCGCTCCCGTGGGATTCACGCTGTTAATACGAAACTGGCTAAGAATGTCATGGCCAAAGATATAAATCGAACGGTCTACTTCAGCTTCCGCCAGTTGATCATAAGTCACTTCCTCAATGACCTGTGAAAAACCGGTGTGGTTCATCGGGTCATTTAGGTAAGTCGTCGTCTCCTCAGAATCCACCTGTAACGCTGTTGATGGATTACTGTCGTGGTCGACCTCGACTTTGTTCGTCGCTTCGACGCGGATACCCATGTCGTCGTATTCATAGGTTGCTGTTTCGCGGCGGATGACATCACCGTTGGAATCGTAGGTATCAGTGACGACTTCATCCATGCGGCCTTGCAGGTTGAAACTGTAGGTCGTGTTGGCGAGGTCGTTGCCGGAGGAGTCTTCGACCAGTTTGCCGGTGCGTAACGTATTCGTGTAGCTATACGTCGTGACTCGGTCGTCCGTTTCCAGGTTGATGCCGTCATCGACATTGCCGACGACCTTGGTTTCCGTCAGGAGTTGATCGGAATCGTTATAGGTGTATGTGATCAGTTCGTCACGGTCGTTGTCGGCTACGTAATCCAGCTCTTTTTCGAGACGGTTACCGACGAGGTCGTAGGTGTAATCCGCGGTGTAATCGAGACTGTTATCTACGCTATCGTAGGTTTCCTGGATTAATCGGTTCAAATTGTCGTACGACCAAGTGAATGTCTCTGTAATAGATACCGTTGGTTGGGACTCATCCTCCCAGCGAGTTTCAGTAACACCCGTTCGGCGGCCATCAGCTCGAAGAGTATAATCAAAGACCGCGATTTTCTGGTTATCAGAGAGGTCGCTTGGCGTTGAATCACCATAGTAGTGCGTAAGTAAATCAAGGCGATACAAATCATCATACTCATATGTAGTAATCACACCGTTAGCCTGATCGACGCGAACAAGATTTCCAACTGCATCATAAGAATAAGTGGTCAACTCCGGTGTTGAAAGAACTGAATCGTTACGCTCATGCATCTCTATTGTCATCAAGCGACCTAGTGAATCGTAAGTGTAGTGGAAATCGTTTATTACATCGCTGGGATCGCCCGTTGTAGTTCGGGTTCGTTGACCAGTAAGTGGATCGTATTCATAATTGATAATTCCCTCTGGGGAATCAATTTTTGTAATCTGGCTATCGTTGTTGTATGTGTAATATGTCGTTCCGCGATCATTGGTCATGCTGGATTTACGATACAAATCGTCGTAGGTATAACTGACCGTTTCGTCCGGTGTGTCTACATCCGGATCGGCTGAAGGATTGAAATAGTGAAGTTCATCGATTAAGTTTTCATCCGTAAAGACGGAATCGATTACGTTCCCTTCAAAATCTGTGCTCCGAGTTAATCTATTTTCCTCGTCGAAAGCAAATTCTTCAGTCCCACTAACTGGTAATGTGCGCGTCAGTAGCAGGTTGTCTACGTTATAAACAAGATCGGTTTCCCGCCCAAGCGGATCGGTGATCTTCGTCATATTCCCATAGACATCGTAATTGTATTCGTAGACTGGCGCGGTCAGTGTGTTTCCATTCTGGGGATCAGGGACCTGGGGTAAAGTGACCGTGCTGAGTCGCCCCTCGCTGTCGTAGGAGAACGTACGGGTCAAACCGAGGGCATTGGTTTCAGTGAGTACGTTTCCATGCACGTCATAAGTGGTGTAATACGTCAGGTCATCTGTTTCCATGTTAGTCGCGTCGTCGATCTCGCCAATCACCTGCGTGAAACTAACCTGTCGTCCGTAGGCATCATAACTATTCAGTGTTTCGTGGCCGAGCGCATCTCGAACAAGCGAAATCTGACCATTACTGTTGTATTCGTACTCAGTCCGGCTAGTAACTCCGTCCGCAGTTACATCCATAGCACTCATACGACCGAATGAATCGTATTCAATATCGGTGACTGCTCCCGTAAAAGAACTCATCGATACTACTCGACCGTGGTCATCATAGGTCTTCGTCGATTCAGCATTCGTATGGTGAATTGTTTTTATCTGCCTGCCATAGGAATCGTAAACATAGTAAGTATCGCGCCCATAAGGATCTATCATTTTTGTTTGGCGACCATAGCTGTCATATTCGTACGTTGTCGTGAGTGTCGTGAGACCTATGGTTAGTGCAACTTCGATCTGATTACCGTAATCATCGTAAGTGTAGTTGGTCGTATTTCCATTGCTGTCGGTGGAGCTTGTCAGCCAGCCGGAGACATTATCGTAGACGCTGGTGTAGGTCTCCTGCACCGTGCCTGCCGTGGTGACGGTCGAATCGTAGAGACCCGTCGTTCCAATTTCCGAGACGGTGATCACCATATCGGTGATCTGTTTCGTCGTCGTGGCTCGGTCAAGTTCGTCATAAACATATTGCGTGCCATTAGCCGGTTGCCCCGGACGATGAACAGATGTCGAAAAAGTTACACGACCTTTGACATCATAGACAGATTCGGAGGTCATTCCGTCGTCATAAATTGTCTGGACTACCAACCCCTTTTTGTCGTATCGGTAGGTTACTGTCCGACCATAAATATCAGTGTCGGTCAGAGTTTGACCTTCGTCGTTGTAGGTGATGCTTGTGGTATTACCAAGTTCGTCTGTCATTCCGGTGACACGACCGTTATAGTCATACGTCGTAGTCGATTCAAACTCGACGACATCCTGAGGATCATCAGGATTAGTCCAGCTACTGCTAATGGTAGTTTGGTTACCGTAGGCGTCGTACTCAAAAACAATAAGATTATTCAGTTGGTCGATTGCTGAAGTTAATTCCGAGTATGCATTGTAAGAAAAGTAACTATAGT
Source organism: Planctomycetaceae bacterium (assembly GCA_020426395.1). Taxonomy (GTDB): domain Bacteria; phylum Planctomycetota; class Planctomycetia; order Planctomycetales; family Planctomycetaceae; genus Polystyrenella. The sequence continues at coordinate 781 of JAGQQC010000052.1, read as the reverse complement.
TACCGAGTTCAGTTCTTACCTTTGAGATATTTCCTCGATCATCATATTGCATTTCCGTGAACTTGCCGTATGGATCCACTACAATTAGTGGATTGCCAGATTGATATTCCTGCCAGTCCAACTTCTGCTCGTAGTTAATCCGTATTTTATTCCCCAGCGAATCGATTTCCTGAAACACTCGACCAAACTTGTTCATATACCGTTTTGTTTCATTGCCACGCGGATCCGTCGTAGTCACCACCATCGTCGTGACCGTCTCCGCTGCTTCCTCAATGACGCCGTCGCCGAACATATTGTTGTAATTCATCCAGTAGTCATACGTCGTCACCAAATCCGGCGGGTCGTTGGTCGGGGTGCCGATGAGGCCGTCGAGGGCGCCGATCATCTTCGTCTCTTTAACGAGCAGGTTGATCCCTTCCAGTTCGTGTAACACTTCGTTACCGACGTAGGAATAGTACATCGTCACGTAGTCCGAGTATTCCCAAATCGTCATTCCCTGAAGCGGGTCAACTTCGGCAATCATGTTGCCGCGGTCGTCGTAGTAGGTCGTCCAGTATTCACCCAACTGGTCGGTCAGGATCTCCTTGCGGGTCGCCGTGGGAAGTTGTTCCTGTTCCAGTGTCGTGAACGAGGACCGGTTGATGTAGTCGATCTCCACGCTGTTGTCGTCCGCGTCGAGCACTTCGGTCAACAGGCCGTTACTGTCGTACACATTCTCCACCGCCGTCGCCCCGTTCGGCGAGATGATCTCCTTGAGGTAATGGTCGGGGATGCTGGGGGA
>JAGQQC010000529.1 GCA_020426395.1 Planctomycetaceae bacterium | reverse complement strand
AAATTATCTGCCTCGTCCGCCCCCAGAATGACCCGAACGGGACTCCCCGGATTCTGTTGATCAACAAAGCGACCCCGACGTTGATCAATTATCTCAATCAGAATCCGCAACCGGCGACGTTTCCCGTAATGCATTCAGTTCCAGGAACAAACAACAACATGAATGTCGGAACCGGCTCACCTGTGGCTGAGGCCAATTCGTCTGCTACCGGAATTCAGACCGCTGTTCGTCCTCAAGATCGTTACCTCCCGCCACTCGATCCGAACCCCTTTACGAATCCGCCTGGAGTGAATAACTCTCCCTGGGCGCAGCAGGATTTGAATCGATAGGAAGTCGTTGTGGAAATGTCCTTGCCGAAGATAATTACGCTTCGGCAGGGACTGCTTGAAGAGGCTGTTCGATCCAATTCAGGATGGAATGACAGGTTTGCTGCCAATCAGGCTCATTTAATAACTCATGCTTATGCTCGGGAAACAGTTTTCCCTCGCAGGGTGCCGGGGCGATTCGCTGTAATTCTTTCAGCCAACTGATCGTCGCGGCCGCATTGACCAGCGTGTCCACTTCGGATTGATAGACGAGCGTGGGAACTTGAATACGGTTCAGTTCCACCCAGGCATTTTGAATTGCCCGCTGGCATTCAAAAAAAAGCCGGGCGCTGATCTGTTCGCTGTTATACGGATCGAAGGCTCGCTGGGCAGCGGCGATGGGATTGCTCGTCGCTTCCTCGGGTTTAATCCCAGTGGCGAATAACGTTCGCGGGGCGACCACCGAAAGCAAACGCCCTGAATACCATTTCCAGACGGGGGGCTTGCGTATCATTCCCAGGAAAGGGGAAAGCAAAACCAGCCGGGAACGGGCTTCCGGGTGAGTTTGTGCATCGCGAATGGAAATCAAACCTCCCAGACTGTGCCCGATCATTACGAGTTCTTCAGGAGAGAGCTCATAATGTCGCCGGATTGAGTTCAGGTCGTTGCAGAAATCGTCAAACCGGTTCGCATGCATGCGGGCCCCTTCCGACTGACCATGTCCGCGGAGATCCGGAATGAGGACGTTCCAACCCTGTTCGGCGAGGACCATCCCGACATGTTCGTACCGCCCGCTATGTTCGGATAGGCCGTGCGTAATGAGTAAGGTCCGCGAAGAATTTTCTTCATCAGAATGAAAGCGACGTACAAAGAGTTTCAAACCATCGAATGATTCGACGTAGTCGATGTCGATTTTCATCATCCCACCATTCCCTCCTGGTAGGGTGTAGTTAAGTTTGATCGGTGAGTATAAGAAAAAACGACCGGAAAGAATCCGGTCGTTTTGTATAATGTCCAAAGTGAAGCTTGCGGTTTACTCTTCAGCTTCACTTTCCTCTTCTTCGTCAATGGATTCAGTCACTGTTCCAGCGATGGGTCGAGCAACGGAGGTAATCGAATGGTCGGTGTCCGGTTTCTTGGTGACATCGACAAATTCGGCTTTGCCCAGAATGAAATCGATCGCTTTGCGTTCGCGGATCTGGGCTTCGAGGTTTTCAATCATGCCTGACTTAACCATGCGGGAACGAGCCCGACGTGGGTTTTCGCCGGACTGCATGGCCATCATTTGGATTTCGAATTCGATTTCCGATTGGTCAACCATGATGTTTTCGGTCGTTGCGATTCGATCAAGCACGAAATGCTCTTTAAGGGCCTGACGTGTCGAGCTGACCGCATTCTGGCGAAGCTGGTTTTCGTGGTTCTGAATTTGCTGACGGGTGAACCCAGCTTGTTGCATCTCCAGGATTTCGCGGCGGAGCGCGTTTTCAACCTGACGCAAAACCAGGTTTTCGGGAAGATCCCAATCGGCAGACTCCGTAATTTTGTCGAGAACCTGTCGGCGGGTTGCCTGACGTTGTTCGTAGGTTCTCTGACGTTCCAGAGTATCGGCGACCTGCTTACGGAAGGTTTCAACATCCGGGAAACCAATGCGGGCAGCCAGTTCATCATCGATGTCAGGGGCATCTGTCTGGTGAACGCTGGAAATTTTGAACGTGGCTTTCAGTTTTTCGCCACGCAGTTCGATTTTTTCCGCTTCATCAGAGATTTTGATTTCTGTTTCGACACTGTCGCCCGCTTTGGAACCGGTAACAAGCTTCGCGAAATCTTTCAATTCTGCATCATAAAATCGTAAGGTGGAACGGACTTGAAGACGTAAGTCAGTCATCTTGTTGATGACTTCTCCATCTTTGCTGAATTCAACTGAGCAGACGATGGTATCTCCTTCAGCGACGGCCCCGTCTTTTTCAGAGGTTTCACCGTACTGGTCTGCGTAACGTTTCATGAATCCGTCGATGTCTTCGTCGGAGATTTCCCAGTTGGGACGTTCGATTTTCAACCCGGCGTATTCGGGCAGTGCGAAATCGGGACGAACTTCGACATCAAATTCATACTCGAAGTCTCCTTCTTCCGGAATTTCGAGGGTGTCGATGTCGATGTCGGGTTCGTTGATCGGATCGAACTCGTTTTCTTCGGAAATTTGTTCCAGACTTTCAACCAGCAAACGCTGTTTGACCTGGTCGTTCAGTTCGGTTTTGAACCGTTTCCGGATCAAATCGGCGGGGACATGCCCGACCCGGAAGCCGGGAACTGCCGCCGAGTTGGTTAGTTCACCGACAGACTCATCAATGGCTCGGTCGATATCCTCTCGTTTGACCTTCACCGAAATGTGTTTGCGGCAAGGGCCGGAGTTATCGATTTTGACATCAAGATCGAGTTTCGGTTTTTCAGCGACAGCACCTTCTGTCGTGGTCGTTTCTTCTTCGGAAGTCATGCGTGCATTCCTTCAGGAGCGTCAACAGTTGTTGATGTTTCGCACGAGCGGAAACCA
>JAGQQC010000528.1 GCA_020426395.1 Planctomycetaceae bacterium | reverse complement strand
ATTCTCCGTAACGTGCAATACCCAAGTGTGCTTCAAGTTGTTCTTCCGAAACCTCACCGAAACTGCTCTGGCCCTGGGGAAGGTGGCCTTCGCGGTTCGTGTCTTTCAGAAATCGTTTCAAAAACCCCATTATTCGTTTCCTTTTGAAACCGTCTCTCCGGGGTGGAGCAACGGTTTAGTCTGGATCGAGCCTCTTCCTGTGGATGATCTCAACCCCGCCGACGAGTCACGAAAGCGGAGACTTTCGCTGGTCTAACCGGTCGGTTGTGTCAGAATTCAGATATTGATTGGCCCAATCAAAACGATATACCTTCAAAGGCATACTCACGGCCCACGGGACCGCGTTCACGCAAATGTAGCATGCAAAAACTGAGGAAACCGAAATCGTCTACGAACTTGGGGTGTTTTTGGATTTCGACCTGACCAGCTATGGGGAACCCACCAGCAGAGTAAAGAATGACCATTAGGGAAGAGGTCCGTTTAGCACTATTTTGCCGAATTTCAGGGAGCGAGAAGCAATGAGATTCCGGTTGTAAGGGTGGCAACAGACCGCAACGAAAGCGGCTATGGGAAGTTCCTCAAGACAGAATCTGGAAGAATCGCTACACTCCCCCGCATTGATTTAACCCCTACAACGGAACGCTTTTCGCATTTTGGAGCGAAACTCATTTCGAAAAGTGATTGAAAATGACAGTCTATCGGAATCAGTCCCCGGAATTGCCATTGGCTCGGTTACAGCATACTTTTGTGAATCGCTGGGCTCTAAAAGGTCTTTTACTTTGTTTTTGCCTGTCGGTCTTCATGGCGGAGATTTCGACTGTCCAGGCCGAGTTATTAAAAGAGGCCTGGCGACTTCGCTTCATCAATAATCAACCGGCCGGATTTACCTGTACCTTAGTGTATCCTTTTGAGGGGGAGTCCGTTTCCGGATATCGAGTTGTTCAAAAAGAGCTCCTCAAATACCAACATCAGGGAAGAGCTGCCTGGCAACGGGTTGAATACTCGACGATTGAACAGAAAGACGGCCAGTTTCATGCCTGCGACTATCAATACACCGATAGTTTTGGGCGGAAGAAATCTCAGTCAGTCCAAATCAAGCAGGATCGGCTCAAAATAGCTTCCTTAGATAACGGACGGATGTTTGAGACAGACTTGCTGTATCAAAATGCGTTGCAATCTCCTCAATACCTGGAAAGTCTCTCTTTACGTGTGGCTTCCGGGGCCTCATTTCAGCCCAGAGACCGGTTGAAGTGGCGTTTTTACACCCCCGAGGGAGGAAGCATCGATACCTGGCAGGCAACCTTGTCAAATCCACGTAAAGTGCAGTCGAAATATCATCCTCCGATGATGTTGGCCAAGGCTAGTTTCAGGTCGAACCTTCCCACAATGGATTTGCGGACATATATCCACTTCGACCAGACGGGAACGATCCGACGCAAAGAAATCTGGCGGGGAGGGTTACATTGGGAAGAGCTTTCCGTTCCTTCCCATAAGGCGTATGAACAGCTTGTCGGTCCCGATCTCGATCAGTTGATTTTGACGTTGATTCAGGTAAAGCCGATTCAAAAAGTCGACAAGTTGCAGGAGATTTCGTTGAACATCGGAATGCTGCAACAGGATGTGGCCGACTATTTTGTCGATTCCGACTTTCAGCGTCGTCAAAGATATGACGGTTCGATTGTGCAGGCAGAGGTTCAACAAGCGAAAAATCAACAAGAACGGGGCAAACTTCCTTTGATTCAGCCCGGTCCCTCCAAAGTGGCTTCGGGTAGAACCAGAAACACAAACAGGGACAGCAGCGCTAACAACGGCAGGAATGGAAATAGGGGTGAAATCCGGCAACTAGCGGGAGTGGACATACAATACGAAGTGGAGACGATTCGATATGAACCAGATAAGGTGACGACTCCGGAAAAGTATTCGATCCGGCTGATAACCAACCGGGCCAAAATTCCTTCAGACGCCAAAATAACTCCCTCACGCGCTATCTATGTGGCCGATTCGCCATTTCTTCAGTTAAGAGATCCACTGGTGAGACAACTGGCGGAGCGCGGTGTTAATCCGGTACTACCACCTGCAAAAAAGGTTGAGCAACTGGTTGAATTGGTCAACCGAACGTTGAAACGGAAGACCGAGATGACGACGCAGCTCCGGCCTGCCCGGGATATCATTCTGTCGGAGCAAGGGAGCCCGACAGATCATGCGATTCTTCTGACATCGCTGCTGAGATCAATTCAGATTCCTGCTCGTCCGGCAGTCGGAATCTGCTGGCATCCTGGTTTCGGTTGCTTCGTCCCTTATGTCTGGACTGAAGTCCGGCTTGGGGACCGTTGGTACCCAGTGGACGCGGTCACGGGACAAGCTGAGCTTTCTCCACTTTATTTGAAAATGGGAGATTCGGCCCTTAGCGAAGTAGAATCCTCGGCGGCCATGTTTGCGCCGCTGCTCAAATGCAGTACGAACCTGGTAATCAGCGTGCATAGCTCCAACCCCGCTCAGAAAAAAGAGAGCCTGCTTCAAAAAGTTCCTTCGTTGCTCCCCTAAGTCTGTGAAAGTGGGGCATTATGTCAGTCACTCCTGTTGTCAGTCTTACAATTATTTAGGCAACCCGCTTGAAAAATTTACAAGTGGAGCGATTGCGAGATTTTTTGATGGGGCCAATCTGGAAGATGGTCCATTACCTATCTGGTTGACTGGGAACAGGTTACGTTTTGATGTGGTTGCGGTTGACGGTTCTGCCCGTGTTGGCAGTGGAAATTGGCACGCAGTCTGCATTTAAGCTATGACAGAGAGAGTCGAAGTCCGAAGCGGGTTTATTTGAATCGGTATTCGATATTATGAGAGAGATTATGTCAACCCTT
>JAGQQC010000527.1 GCA_020426395.1 Planctomycetaceae bacterium | reverse complement strand
GTCGATTCCGTTATCGCCGTTGAGTCATCAGCTCCCTCGGCCTGGATTCGAAAGATCGTTCCCCGCGTTCCACGGCCTCCTATGGAAACATAAAGAGCCCCATCGGGGCCAATTTCAGCATCCGTGGGGGCGAACCCGAAGTTCCCCCGGGCTGAAAGGAAGAGTTCTGGCTCTGATGTATAACTGGAACCTTGCTCTTTAAGAGAGATCGCATGTACTCGGCCGTATGTCCAGTCGAGAATAAAGAGTGCGTCGTGATACTTTTCGGGGAAGGTATGGTGACGGTAAGAGACAACACCCGAAGGGGAACCCCGTCCAAAACTGCCGACTTCGTATGGCATGGTTGCGTAGCTGCTGGGTTCCTTCCAGGTTTTGCTTTTCCAACCCGCTTCAATACCGCGTGTAATATGGTAGAGACGAATCGGTCGATACCAGGGGAGCGTTACATCTCGTTCGCCATCGCTGTCATAAACGAAAATTTCCCCGGCGGCGTTGAAATCAAAATCATAGGCATTCCGAAAACCACAAGCGATAATTTCGGCGCCCCGCAATTCCGGATGAATTCGTAGTAACGTACCGGCATAGGGAGGATGATCCGTATTGAAGGGGGATGATTCCAAGGTTGCGTAACGACCGGTGACTCCGGCCATATTTCCTGCCAGAAAATACCACCACCCATCGGGACCGCGGCGAATTGCGTGGGCGTCGTGTTCGCCTCCCGTTTTGATTTTCAGGATTCCCTGTGACGCTCCATCAGCAACACCATCTCCATCGGCATCTTCATATCGATGCAGGCCCAGTCCGCTCACACAGTAGAGATATTTTTCGTCGGCACATAATCCCTGGGCTCCTTGTGCTTCAGGGGCAAATTCAATTGCCCGATCAGCGCGGTGATCTTTGTCGTCATCAATCAAGACCCGCAAGTAACCCTGTCCGGAAACGACAAGACGTCCGCGTGCATCAAATGTGATCGAGTAAATGTCGTGCGCGAGTTCATCCGTGGCGTACACGGAGACATCGAACCCTTCGGGGACATTCAATGAGGCGGCGAGGTTATCTTCAGCCCGGATAGCGAAGCTGTTGGTGAAAATCAGAGAGAAGATCAACAACAGCAAGGAACAGGTTCGAAACATAAGAGGGGATCCTGCGGTGAAGGGAAAGACATGTTGTTTCACTAGGAGGAGAGAAACTGGTCGCCAGGTTTTGGTTGATAACCGCGGAGGAATTCATCAATGTCCATCAGTTTCTTTCCTGCGGGTTGAATCTTGTGGATTGAAAGGGCTTCATGATTTCCAGTACGAACAATCAAATCCTCTCGGGTGACCTGAATGATTTCGCCGGGGCTGTCGGAGCCCGACTGGTGATCAGCAATCGGAGTTGTTTGGAGAATCTGAACCTTCAACGGTTTTCTATTCTGCATTTGCAACGTGGTGGTCGGTTTAGGCCAAGGTTGTACGGCCCGAATATGACAGTTTATCTCTGCTGCTGATGACGTCCAGTCGATTTCACCATCTTCCTTCGTTAACCGCGGAGCCAAAGTGGACTCGCTGTGCTGTTGTTCGATTGGTGTTGCTGCTTCGGATTCAATCTGTTCGAGTACTTCCAGACAAAGTGTGGCTCCCAGGTCCGCGAGGCGATCCTGAAGTTCTCCGTAGGTTTCATCAGGATCAATGGGAGTCGAGACGACTCCCCAGACTGGGCCGGCGTCCAACTTCGGTTCAATTTGAAAAATAGTGACGCCGGTTTCTTTCTCTCCCTCTTTCACAGCCCATTGGATGGGGGCCGCTCCCCGGTATTTGGGAAGCAAGGACGCATGCAGGTTAATCGCGCCTCGTTTGGGAGTGGCCAGTAATTGAGAGGAAAGAATCTGACCATAAGCCGCGACGACACACAGATCGGCGTCAAGGGATTGCAAATCCTGAATTGATTCCGGAACGTTTGCTTTGACAGGTTGGAAAACCGGAATCTGATGTTCTTCCGCCAACACTTTCATCGGGTTGACGTGCTGATGGCGACCGCGTCCGATGCGATCGGGTTGAGTATAGAGTCCTACGACTTGGTGTTCAGATTCGATCAGGGAGCGAAAGGTGGGCAGGGCAAATACGCCGGTTCCCATCATGACCAGTTTCATCAAGTTCGCTCCTTCATTTCAAATTCGTCAGCGTTGCGGGGGCAACGCTGAGGGTGGATCGCTCCGTCAAGCAGGGGGAAGTTTCTGTTGGGGTACGGGAGAGGCTCAGGGTTCAATCTCTTTTAGTTGTTTTTGAACTTCTTCGTCAGAGGGAATCTCTCCTTTTTCCTGTCCAGCTCGGTAGAAGTTCACAAACTGTTCGACTTGTGGAAGGACTTCCTTCTTGCTGGCTTCCGTCAATTTGTCAAAAAACATGATCCCTTCGATGTGGTCAAACTCATGTTGCACGACGCGGGCGGGAAAATCCTTCAGGCTCAGTTCAAACCCTTCCCCTTTCAAATCAAACGCATCGACGACAATTTCTTCGGAGCGGGAGACATCACCGTAAATCTCCGGCAAACTGAGGCATCCTTCTTCCCCCTCTACGTTCCCCTTGCGGCTGGTGATTTCGGGATTGATCAAGACCATCTCCCATTCTTCATTGTCCTGTTCGCCGGAAGGATTGATGACGAAAAGCCGATAAGGAAGCCCGACCTGATTTGCAGCCAAGCCGACCCCTTTATGTTCGTACATTAACTCGAACATCCGCTCCACAATTTTTTTCAATTGCGTGTCGATCCGTGTCACTGGCTTGGATTTCCAGCGCAATGCAGGATGAGGGTATTCGACAATATTGAGTTCTTCAGGAACGATCATGAGACAATTAGATTCTGGCTTGAATAGTCGAGGCGAA
>JAGQQC010000526.1 GCA_020426395.1 Planctomycetaceae bacterium | reverse complement strand
CTGGCTGCTGGAAGGGGGACCGGGGGCAGTTTGCCAGGGATCCCTGAATTCAGGCCCCAAAGTACCTCTAAGTTCCGTTATAAACTCCGCTTGTGGGAAAAAAAGGGTTCACTTAAAATCCCCTCTGGACTGTCTCTCTCCATTGACCCATTTCTGCACGGACGCAGAACATTGGCCTGTTTCGGTTGGATCCGCAAATTTTTTATCATGACGCTGCTGGTCCTATTTCTGGCCGGCTCCGCGGAGATTGGCTTGCGCCTCGCTTGTGTGCTGGAGGAGCCGACTGCCCTCGACTCTCGAACGGGAAATTCGCTCATCACTCCCTGTTGGCAGGCTCAATATCAACTGAGACCCCTCTCACTCCACCACAGTCATAATCCCGACACCCTAACCGAAGTCGCGCTCCGCACGAATGAATGGGGAACCCGCGGGGGAAATTACACCGTCCCCAAACCCAAGGGGGTTTTCCGTATCCTGAATATTGGAGACGAAACTACCTTATCGGCCGCAGTGACCGAAGAGGAAACATTCAGTCAACAACTCCAGATGACAATGCAACCCTTGATGAAGGACCAGTTGGAAGTCATCAATGCCGGAGTTCCCGGTTACTGTCCATTACTCGCTTATCTCAAACTGAAACATACCCTGATGGTGCTGGAACCGGATTTGGTGATCTATCATTTCAACATGAATGATATCGCCGATGACTATCGAGCGCGCCGCCAGTTGATCGTCGAGAACGGAGTCGCAAAAGTTTGCCCGCATCCAGACCTGGTGAACTCAACCCAGCCTCAACAAAAACTGACTCAGCAACTGATGCTTATCCAGCGCGGTTCTGAACTTTGGGCAACAAGTGCGAATGATACGGGTACCATGAGTGATCGACTCGATATAGGTTCTTCTCAAGGCCACCTGAGCTGGATCCTCGACACACCACCAGACTGGTCGATGTACATCAACCACGCTTTGGAACCCTTGTCACAAATGAGAGATCTAGTTGAAAATTCGAAGGGTCTCTTTCTGGTTTCAGTTCTACCACAACCGTGGCAGGTTTCTGCTGATGCTTGTAACGGTAAGAATATTCGGGCCAACCTGGGACTAAAACCTCAGCATTTTTATGCAAACGATTTTCCCTTTCTGAGAGTAAAGGAATACTGTATGCAACATGGGCTTCGCGTCAGCTTGCCTGTCAGCACATTTCGACAGCAACAAAATGCAGGAACCTTGTTTCTACAAAATGCCGCTGAACTTTCTCCGCGCGGACATTCTCTCTACTCGAATTGGTTGGCTCAGAACATTTATCAACAGTATCAATCCCCTCAGCCGAATAACTCAAACTCCACTTCTCCCCCAAATTAACGATCTTTGAAACAGAATTTGCTCTACAACCTGATTACCGACTGACTGAGTGTTAACCGTCAGACTTTCCACGCCTAAGATAATTCAATAACCAGATGCACTTCCCAGTTTGAACACCAGCGATTTATCCCGGCTGAAATTTTTTTCCCGTCGTTGAAGACAACGGCAAGGAATCAATCCCCCGCACAAACAAAGGTTAAAAAGATGAGTGCCTACGAAGACGCTTCGCGTTATTTTCATCACGCTGCTGGAATTATGGGATTATCCAAAAACATGCAGACGCTGCTACTCACCCCGGAACGGGAAATGAAAGTGCAGATTGCACTGGAGCGTGATAATGGAGAGATCTCCACCTTCATCGGCTACCGCATTCAACACAACAGCGCACGCGGCCCCATGAAGGGAGGCTTACGCTTCCATCACGAAGTAAACCAGGATGAAGTCCTGTCCCTCGCAACGCTCATGACCTGGAAAACGGCTGTAGTGAATATTCCCTATGGAGGTGCCAAAGGGGGGATTTCTGTGAATGTTAAAGAGCTCACCCAGGGAGAGAAAGACCGCCTGACGCGCAAGTTTGTCGATGTCATTCATGATATGGTCGGCCCCGACAAAGATATTCCCGCTCCCGACATGGGAACCAACGCTCAGGTCATGGCCTGGTTCATGAATCAGTATTCGAAATTTCATGGTTACAACCCCGCCTGTGTGACTGGAAAACCAGTAGAACTGCACGGATCAGAAGGTCGTGAAGAAGCGACGGGACGAGGAGTGGTGAGTTTAACCGAGCGTTTGCTTTCAAAATGCAATCTGCATATCAAAGACACGACCTTTGCGATACAAGGTTTTGGAAATGTGGGAAGCTATGCTGCACGGCGAATTCACGAATTGGGAGGAAAAGTGGTTGCCGTTTCAGACGTCTCTGGCGGAATTTGGAATCCGGAAGGGCTCGATATCGTCAAGCTGGTGGATTACTCCGCTGATACAGGCAGTATTTCCAATTTCCCGGGCACAGACGCCATTGATAATGACACGCTACTTGCATCTGAAGTCGATGTGCTGATTCCTGCAGCGCTGGGGGGAGTCATTACTTCTGATAATGCTTCTTCAGTACGAGCGAAATATATTATCGAAGCTGCAAATGCTCCGGTGACCCCAGAGGCGGACGAAATTTTCGCCCATAAAGAGATTATCGTTCTCCCCGACATTCTGGCCAACGCAGGGGGAGTTACGGTAAGCTATTTTGAATGGGTTCAAAATCGTCAACATTTCCAATGGGACATTACCCGCGTTCGCGAAGAGTTAGACCGAATTCTCTCCGATAGCTTTGACAAAGTCTGGCACTTGGCAGAAGAGAAAAAAATCTCTCTCCGACTGGCTGCTTACCTTCTCGGAATCGGTCGGGTCGGGCGCGCGACTGTCCTCGGAGGCATTTAATTCATGAGTCATCCGATAATCTCCCAATGTCCACTCTTCGCTACGCTGAGTCCGGAAGAATGCCGAATCGTCTCAGAGATGATGACCGCC
>JAGQQC010000525.1 GCA_020426395.1 Planctomycetaceae bacterium | reverse complement strand
AACTTTTCCTGGGAACCGGGAAATAATTGGGAACCATTTTGAGAAGTCATCATGCCCATTAGTATTCATCGACCATTACCTCCCGAGATTCGGGCCTTGCAACTGGAGCTGGAAGAAAAAGCGGCCAGTTATGGGCTTGATTTCTTCGAGACGATTTTCGAGATGGTCGATTACGAAGAAATGAGCATGCTCGCTTCGTATGGCGGATTCCCCAAACGATATCCACACTGGAGGTTCGGGGCACAGTACGACGAAATGATGAAAGGGTATTCGTACGGGCTGCAAAAGATTTATGAAATGGTGATCAACACCGACCCTTGCTATGCCTATCTGTTGACGGCAAATGAACTGACCGACCAGAAACTGGTTATCGCGCATGTTTATGGGCATTGCGACTTCTTCAAGAACAATGCCTGGTTTGCTCCGACGAATCGAAAAATGCTGGATGAAATGGCCAACCATGCGGCGCGTATCAATCGGTATATCGATCGGTTCGGGTATGAAACAGTCGAAGAATTCATCGATGCCTGCCTGTCACTGGAAGATTTAATCGATCCGTATGCTCCCCATATCAAGCGAATGGCAGATGCGAACGGCACTCAACTTTCCCCGTGGGAAAGTGCGGAAGATCGTCACCACGAAAATCGGACCGAAGGGAAATTCCCCTCGAAACCTTACATGGACAGTTTCATCAATCCACCGGAAACGCTGGAGTCACAAGCGGAAGAAGGTAAAGCTCAGGCAGAAGAAGCAGCCCGCCGATTCCCAACGGAGCCGATGCGAGATGTGCTCCTATTCCTCTTACAACATGCCCCCCTGAAACCGTGGCAGCATGATGTGCTTTCGATCATCCGCGATGAAGCCTATTATTTTGCGCCACAAGGTCAGACAAAAATCATGAATGAAGGTTGGGCCAGTTACTGGCACTCGACGATCATGACCACCCATGCTCTCAAAGATGAAGACCTCATCACCTACGCTGATCATCACAGTGGTACGATGGCGACTTCTCCTCGTCGATTAAATCCATACAAACTCGGAATTGAACTCTTCAAGGACATTGAACATCGCTGGAACACAGGTCGATTCGGGGCTGACTACGATAACTGTGATGACATGCTCGAAAAAGAAAAGTGGAATAAAGACCTCGGTCTTGGTCGGGAAAAAATCTTCGAGGTCCGCCGAGTCCATAACGACATCACCTTTATCGATACATTTCTGACGGCCGAATTCTGTATCGAACACAACATGTTCGCCTTTGGTTACAATGAATCGAACAACTATTACGAGATTGTCTCGCGTGACTTTCCCAAAATCAAACAGCAACTCCTCAACTCACTGACCAACCACTCGCGCCCCATCATTCGGGTCTTTGAAGCGAACTATAAAAACCGCGGCGAGCTGTATCTCAAACATGAATATCATGGAGTCGAACTCAAACAGGATGATGCCGAGGCAACTCTTGAAAACCTGCAAAAACTATGGGGCCGACCGGTGCATATTGAATCGATCATCGAAGACAAACAGGCGATCCTCAGTTTTGACGGCAGTGAACATCACACCGTTACCAGCATATCAAAAGAAATCGATCCGTTACTCTCTTGAGTTTCAATCCGAGCAGGCGACAACATGACGATCACTCCCGATATCAGCCAGGAACTGGATCAACTGCGGGGCCAAAGTTTTCCGCAGACGGTCCAGTTTGTGGGAGATAAGCAACTGGCGTTCGATCTCGATTTCACCGCCGTGGAACAATTGAGCTGTAGCCTGAGTTCACTTCGATTAACCCCTCCCGCAGGGGCCAATCTCTCCCTGACGACCTTGGAAGACTGGGCGAAAGAGTTAAGTCAGCGGTTGACCTATTTATTAGAGAATGTCTCCCCGATTGAAATCGATCCAACCAGTCAAAAAATCCTGGTCCGTTCCAGCCAACCCTCTCAACAGGGAAACACCAAAGAGTACTACGAAATGCTGCTCGCCGTAGATCCGTCCGGCTGCCTCAACCTACGGCGTTACCGACTTTCGGGTGCAAATGCGCACCGGACCCCCATTGACCTCGTCTTTACCCGCGAAGTACTCATCCGCTTGATGAACGACCTGGAAGAAAGCTTCAATCTGCTTGTCCCCTAGAAAATTTCTACCAGCCACCTTTATTCTCGTAACCGTGTTTCCCCATTGAGACACTACGCAGGAAAATACAGGGGTGAAGGTGCGCATTCAGACAGATGAATAATCCCATCTTCGGAGCCAGATTCCCAATCGTGAAAATTTGTGGAGTATTCCCCAATCAGAATTCGCAATTCCTTCTACTTCCTCTAAAAATAAGGGACTGATAAACAGCCACCATCTTCTCCTTGTTCTTCTGTCCACATTTTCTGTCCTACACAAAGTTTCCCCATGTCTCTACCCAGTTTCAGTGTTCGCAATTCGGTCCTGGTCAACATGCTGATGATTGTTGTCCTGGTAGCGGGCGCTTTCTTTTCGCTCTCTCTAGTGAGGGAAATGTTTCCTGAAGTCCGCGCGAGCAAACTGATTGTGCAGGCGATTTATCCGGGGGTCCAACCCGATGAAATTCAGAAGACGGTGACGATCAAGTTTGAAGAGAAGGTCAAGGACATCGAAGGGATCGAAAAGATCGAATCGACGATTGGAGAAGGCTTCTCCATGACCACGTTAACATTGTTTAACGAGGTCGATGACGTGAATGCGGTGCTGGACGAAGTCAAAAACGAACTCGATTCCATCCCCGACATTCCCCAGGATGTCGAATTATCGATTCGCAAATTCGAACCAAAGTTACCCGTGATCAGTATCGCGGTTTACGGAGACGGAACGGAAGCAGATCGCAAACAAGCCGTGCGAGAAATGAAAGACGAATTGCGGCAACTGCCCGGGATC
>JAGQQC010000524.1 GCA_020426395.1 Planctomycetaceae bacterium | reverse complement strand
ACCAGAACATCGGTCACTGACTTCTGAGGATAGATTGAATCGTTCTCGACCTGGCCTTTGATCTTGGTACCGAATCCAAAATTGATCCGCTTGTAGGTGTTGCCGTGTTCATCCTCCAGTGTTGCCGCATTCCTTCCCGAGAAAGCCTGTCCCTTCCATCCTGAAAAGTCCATTTTCTTTGCTTCCTGCTTATTGGTCACTTCAACAGTGAACTGAAGCAGCTCATCCTCGGAAGCAGATTCTCGCCCGAGGTTTTCGAGTTCGACGATTCCAATTCTGGCCGCAGTGACCTCGACCGAAACGAGTTCACCATCATAGATCGCACTGGCGTTATCCCATGGGGAAGCGGGCTCACCATCCGGCTGTTGGGTCGTGTTTGATCCTGTGGCCTCTCCGCCGCTTTCATTGGCTCCGGCTGTCTCTCCATCGGCATTCGTCGTCAATGCTCGGTTGTTGCGTTCCTCAACTCTGCGTTGTGCCTCTTGCGCCTGGTCGATGGCGTCTGCGAAGAGTCCAAAGAATCCCAACATCAAAATCGGCACGACAAGCCCGATTCCGTTCAGGGTCCCCCCGGCAATCGAATATCCTATCCCGGAACCCTTGCGGGTGATCGCCATCACGAAACCAATACCGGAGAGAATCAACCCGATCCCGCCAACCGGAATGCTCACAATCGGGAGCCAGCAGGTAAACAGAGCGATTATCCCCATGACCAGAGCAGCAATCCCGAGGCTGTTTGATGCGGGTCGCTCCTGGTAAACCTCAACCGAGACGGAAGGGGCTTCCCTGCGGGTCCGCTTGGGGCGTCTTCTCGCGGGTAAAGGTTCATCGTCGGTGATGATTTCCGGTAGTCTCTCCGGCTTTCTGGCCATCGCTGTGGGCTCCTGATGTGGAACCCGCATTGCTTCTCCGCAATTCTTACACTTGCCCCGCTTTCCGGCTGCTTCGTCCGGGACTTTCATTGTGTGCCCACACTGTGGACAGGAAAACTGGATCATCGGCCCGTTCCATTCGATTCGAGAGTTAGAGAGGTGATGCTAATAGCCTACCCTGAACCTCGAACGAAAGAAACTGATTTACGGATCTTCGGGAATCTGAAGATTCAATCCCGCCCGGCCCGATTACCGGACGGTAAACCGGCCTCAATAGGTGTTTACTTACCTGGTTGTCAAAGATCGGTCGCACCAGATCCCCTGTGCGTGACTGTGGCACATTGGCCTGATGCCTTAATCGTTCTTCGCTTCGGTCGCTCCTGCGGCTTCCTGTGGCCCTGTCGGACACTCACGATGAATGCTGGCTTGTTCGGCCCTCCATTTCCGCAGAATGTCGTCCACCGTTTCCGGTTCTCGCCGTTTCCGCCTCTCCCGTCGGCGTGTTGCGTGTTTCATCATTCTCAACGGGTCTCCTGGATTGATCAGGGGAAGTCCCAGCCTTTCCCGGGCAGCAATCACCGGAACCCGATCAGGACCGGGACCGAGGATCGTAGGACAACTCCCATCGATCCAGAGGAACCCCGCATCACAGCCCGGCTGCGTGCAGGGTGTCGTGTTTCCGCTGTCGGTCTCGACCATACCGACTCCCTTACATGCCCGGCAGACTTCCGCAGGTGCCCGGCCCTTGGCGTAGAGCAGGGGCTCTGGTTCGGTCTGTTCCTGATCTTCATCAGCCTCGCTCCTTAACCTGTCTGACATAGTCGGTTGACCATTCCGTTAGAGGAAACATTTCCTGTGAATTGTCATCCTGATAAACCGTCTCAATTCCGGCTTCAATCTCCCCTTCAAAAACGGTGACGGTGAAGAGTCGATTCTCGCCCCGCTGAATGGTGTCGATAGTCCGCTCACCGATGGCGTGCATCACCTCCAGGAACCGCTCCCGCTGCTCGGTCGATAAACCCGTCAGCCTGTCTGTTTCGATTTTCATGTCACCTCCTAGAAATTCGCCGCTACCAGATTGAGTGAATTCGAGTTCCGCCCCTTGAGAATATCCCGCATCTCGGCCAGCAGTTTCTTCTGCTCCTGTTGTTCCTTCAGGGACTTAAGCTGAGTGCTGTCCTGTTTCGGCCCGTAGATCGCTTGTAGAGTCCGTTTCCATGCTTCCTGTGTACCCTTCAAAACCGCCGCATTCTCGGTGATGTCAACCTTGGCCTTGATTTCTCCCACATCGATGCTATCCAGCACTCCCTGCTTCGCCTGCTCCACCGCCCGCCCGAGGGTGTCTTCGTTGATCAGCCCTTGTTCGAATAGCTCCTGAAGTTTGCCGATTTCCGTTTCAAACTTCTCCAGTGGATTGCGGGTTGCGTCAAACACGGACTTGGCCGCGTCTTTTAACTCTTTGAGTTTGTTCAATGCGGTGGAATCGGGCAGGATGTTTTCGATATTCTTACTCGCATTCTCGGCCACTACAGTTGCAGCCTCGCCAGCCGCTTTGTTGATCGCATCGAGGTCAGCCAGAATCTGCTTGGTAAAGTTCCCCGATAGAGCTCCCTGAAACTTCGTGCGAGCGTCCTGAATGTCTTTGTCGGCCATCCGATGTAATTCGTCGGCCATGTCTTTCAGGAACGACGTATCAAAGTCCATGCCCACCAGACCGCCCAGGTAGGACAAACCCTCGGCAACTTTGTTGACGCCGGAGAGAACCCAGGCCAGCGCCTTTGTGGCTACTGCCTGCATTCCCTGCCAGTACGCTTTCACACCATCGATCAGGTCACCGACAAACCCGATTCCTTTGGCGATTAACTCGATTCCCCAGTCAATCCACTCAGCAGCCGTGTTTCCTTCTGTGCCCCATTCCACAAATTGATCAATCACATGAGCCAATATCGGGGCAATCGCCACCGTCAACTTGTTCCAGAGACCATCCATCATCGTCCAAAGCTTGGTCAGTGATGTATTCACCATCTCCA
>JAGQQC010000523.1 GCA_020426395.1 Planctomycetaceae bacterium | reverse complement strand
TTAGTAATGAGTTCGGATTGAGCGGAATGTGACAGCGGTTTCGCCATTTTGTTTGCCAATCTGATAAGGTCGTTACGGCAGCGGCCAGTTATCCTGACAGAGGCTCCGTGATTTACCTTGTTTCCGAAAGTGAATTTGAGTCTGAACGAGTGTTTGGCTGAAGCGGTCTTTCGACGGAACGCACGTCTGTTAAGTACTAATCTGATTCATAGAGGAATTCCAGAAAGTGACTGAACAGAATTTGAGAAATAACTCGACCGAATAGAGGCGATAAGAACAAGTGAGAAACGCAGGCGATCAATTGGCCCGGTATGCTGCTGACTCACCACGGAAGTGCTGGATAAGATACCTCTATTATCAAGCCTATCCCGGCTGAAGGCAAGCGGTTACACGCAGTTTGTGAGAACAGCAGTCGAATCAGGAATTTCAGGTGGAATATTTATCAAAAAAGAAACCGGGAAGTCCCTCAAAGTAAGGAACTTCCCGGTTCTGTATCTTAGCATTCGCGAGAAATATTCCCGCACCAGAATTAAGCCATCGCCTCTAATCCCGACATTCTGAGCCGAAATAATCCATTCCTGCCGAATATCGAGACAAACGTGACAAATTCAAGATGAGAAATTAGTCGCGAGATTTTTCTTTTTTGGCTTTTTTGAATCCTTTTTCAAAAGCTGCGTCGCTGAAAACGAGGCCTAACTGGGCAGTGGCGTCGGTTTCTCCCTCGACTTTTCCTTTGCAGTTGTTGCAGCAGAAACAAACACCGACATCACTCAAGGTGATTTTTGTTTCCGGATTCAGTTTGCCACCTGAAAGAGGACAAGCCACTTGTTTGAACTGGCCAGAAGCAACCAATTGATGGTTCGCTTTCACGGCGAATGCTGCTGGATCTTCTTTGAACTTTTTAACACATCCGCCACAACAGAAGTAAACTTTTGCCCCTTTGTATTCAACAGCCTGTTCCATATTGACCGGCTTATTCGCTACGGGACAGACCAATTTGGGGCCTTCTTCTTCTGCAGCAGTGGTCAGAGTTGGAACCGCGTTAATTACGAATGCAGACAAAGTAAGACAGGCGATTAACGTCATCATTTTTTTCATGAGAATACCCTTGTGTACGTGGATGAACTGAAGAATGTTTATTGGGAGTACTCCCTGGGACTAAAGTCAGTACATGAGAGACATACTGGCCGATACAGGGAGAGGTATGCCACGAATCCGGCATACGTTCGACAAGAATCGCAATCAGCAGAAGCGATTCGTTCAATAAAGCGGAGCTTCAACAAGTGTTCAACACAACCAGGAACCAAGTTCAGCGCGTATCTGGAGTGTTGCATTCACATTTTGTGACTGAGATAAGATGTCCCGCCCGGTATTTTCCGATGGACAAAAACGTGTCACGCAGGGTGGGTTTATCAGATAATCGAGCGACGTTTGCAGCCACTCGATTCCAACCGAGCTTTGTTTATCTAATCGAGCCCCGTGCTCGAACTGGGAACAGCAGCGACAAGGTTCGGAAGAATTTTCCTCAGAAGACGTATCCGCAGGAAGTGATTTTCGGCAACAAGGAGGCAACCCCTCCTGCAATACTGCGCCCTGTTTACGTTCAGCATGCCCCTGGTCGGTTCTTGTTTTGGCAGCAATCAACTGGTTGTGACTGATGAGCTTCTGCAAACAGCAACAAGGATGCGGCTGACTTTGCGCAATAACACTCAATCCAATAATCAGGTTGAGTATCAAGCTAAAGGAAAAATGCATCAGTTAACCACCCCAGGGGTATAATCACGTCCACCTCCACTGAACCACTGGCTAAGAGAGCAGAATTCATGCTCAGTGAAGTTGCCTACAACTATGTTATCAAATCGCTCGAACCAGAGAAATCTTTTCCTGACATTGCCAGTAAATTCGCCAGTTTTTCAATTTCTCCTAAACCAGCAACACAGTGACTGTTCGTTCAGATTCGGGTTTCATTGAATGATCACTTAGTAACAGACCTGTGATTCCTAATTTTCCCAGAAATTTCGACGCTGAACCTTTTAGATATTCCATTAAACAGAGGCTGAAATTGAGCCGGAACGGACTAGAATTTCTGCATAATCGTTGACGCACTGCAGCTGAAGCGGCACACTTGATTAGCGGGGGCGAGGTAATACCGCTTGCCCATCGCGCTCACTTATCAACACTTTGCATTTTCCACCCCCCATTGATCCCCGTCCGCTTGCACTCCTCCCACCTACCTCAAAAGAGAACTCAACTATGATTAGTGACTTCTGTCCGCCTTCCTTCAGTCGATTTCGTCGTTTCGGGATTGCCACCTTGGCCCTGCTCTTCGTGACTATGCACCTTCAAGCGGAAAACTGGCCTCGCTGGCGTGGACCAGAGCGGAACGGAATCAGTTCGGAAACGAATTTGCCCACGGAATGGTCGAAAGAAAAAAACGTCGCCTGGCGGGTTCCTCTTCCCGGTCACGGGGGTTCAACCCCCATCATTTGGGATGACAAAATCTTTGTTACTTCTGCCGAAAATGATGACCTGGTTCTTATCTGCATTTCGACGTCAGGAGAAGAATTGTGGAAACGGAAGCTGGGTGAAGGAAATGTCGATGTCCGTGGTGGGCTGGGTAATTCGGCATCCCCAACTCCGATCACTGACGGTAAGCATGTCTGGTGCACAATTACGCAGGGCATATTTCATTGCTTCAACATGGAGGGAGATACGGTCTGGACGCTGGACCTGCAAGAACGATATGGGGAATTTGACATTGCCTTCGGGATGACCGCTACCCCAGTTATTCATAACGGCATCGTTTACATGCAATTGATTCATGGTGATGGAAAGCCGGATACCGAAGAGGCCAAAGTTGTTGCTTTCCGAGCCGAGGATGGAGCACCTGTCTGGGAACAACCCCGTCCGACTGGA
>JAGQQC010000522.1 GCA_020426395.1 Planctomycetaceae bacterium | reverse complement strand
ATCCCCCGATGACCGAAACGCAAATCTGCACTCTCTTCGGTCTCTCTTCTGAGGATCGAACGGGGCGTTATGGAGATGTCGGGATCTATAATCACGACTGGGATACAGCGAGTGAACTCTCGGAAATCGGCACGCTTACCGAAGAGCAGACCCACCAGATTTCCGACGGTCTGATCTCGATGGAGGTCCCTGTCCAAATCAACAAGAGAATCCACGACTACGACACTCTTCTCGTTGTGGGACCTGTCTTTCCGCATGAGGTCGTTGGTTTCTCCGGGGGAAATAAGTATTTTTTCCCGGGAATTTCGGGACCGAAGCTTCTCAATTTCTTCCACTGGCTCGGCGCGCTAATCACCAATGTCGGTATCATCGGGATTAAAGGGACTCCCGTACGAAAAGTCGTGAATCTGGCCGCCCAGATGATTCCCGTTAAACGTCGTTGTCTCGCTTTCGTCGTCGCTCCTGATGCAAGCCTGTACGGCATGTCTTACGGCACACCCGAAGAAGCCTGGGAAGAAGCCGCCAATTTATCTTCTCAAGTGCATATCATCCGTAAACCCAAACCGTTCCAACAGGTCCTCTCCTGTGCCCCGCCGATGTACGACGAACTGTGGGTGGCCGGCAAATGCATGTACAAGCTGGAACCGGTCGTCGCCGATGGCGGGGAACTGATCATCTACGCTCCGCACATGCATGAGATATCTATCACTCACGGACATTTGATCGAAGAGATCGGTTACCACGTTCGCGACTATTTCACGAAACAGTGGGACCAGTTTAAGCACCTGCCTTGGGGGGTGATCGCCCATTCGACGCATGTTCGTGGTGGCGGCACGTATGAAGACGGTGTTGAGAAACCCCGCGTTAAATTGACGCTTGCGACTGGACTCTCTCCACATGCTTGCGAGAAAATCAACGTCGGTTACCGCGATCCGGCCACAATCGACGTTGAAGCGTTCGCCAACCGGGAGGAGGAAGGGATTCTCCTCGTTCGCAAAGCAGGCGAGCAACTGTACCGCCTCGAAAGCCAGTGATTCTCCCTGGTGGAAGAGCCGAAATTCGACGAAGTGGTTAAAGTCGACCCCTTCTCCGCTCCGATAGATTTATTTGCGACCCCGATTCCACCGCACAAGAGCCCCTAACTCATTGAATCATCAGGGTTTTGGGGAATTCTGATAACTTTTTGCGGCGGGTAAGTTGACCGAAGGTCATCAAACGTTAAAATCTGAGTCGTCGCTGAGAATGAGTCCTTTTGTTTTCAGCGAAACCCATGCAAATGGGGCCGTAGCTCAATTGGTTAGAGTACCGGACTGTCGATCCGGGGGTTGCGGGTTCAAGTCCCGTCGGCCTCGCTTAGAAAAAGCCCGTCATCGAAAGATGCCGGGCTTTTTTCATGCGCACTTCGTTATCTGTTCCAATAAAAGTTCCCTATTTATTTCCTTCTGGATTGTTCCAACAGCGTTGGTCGCGGTGATTGTTTTGATTGTGGTGATCGACAGTCTCTTTCCAACGGGCCGATTTTGAAGCCGCTTTCAACAACCTGAGGAAAAGTCAGTACTTATGAGCAGCAGATTAATTCTATCTGGCGAGAAAGAAGGTGCTTGTGAAAACGGCAATAAACCTCTAAAGTGAATAATCACGTCTAATTTGAATAATCACTTCCAAATTCAGGGGGTCGAACTTCTGCGATCGCCCTTATTGACCAATCCCAAAACCGAATTTCAGGACCTATTTCCAGGTCGTCGATACCGGCTTTTTTTCCAATCTTCCCTGTTCGGTCGAATTCACTGCAAGAATCTGCTCTACCCTGAGTATTAATTATGAGCCAAGAGACAGAACCCAGAACAAGCGGAACGCTTCTGCTCCGTTTGCGTGACCTCGATAATCAGTCTGCCTGGGAAGAGTTTCTCGACCATTATGGGCCTCGTATTTTTGCGTGGGCGAAGAATCGTGGCCTTCAGGAATCGGATGCAACTGACATCACGCAAGAAGTTTTGGCTCGGTTTATCCAGGCCATACGCTCGTTTGAGTACGACCCACGTAAAGGAAGTTTTCGAGGATGGCTCAAAACAGTCACACACAACACTATCGCGACATTTCAAAAGAGTAATTCAAAGCCAGGACGGGGATCCGGGGATTCACAAATACAACGAATCCTGAACAGCATCGAAGGTGAAGAGGCGATCGATTCTTTGGCCCAGTTGCTGGAAAAGGAAATGGAGTATGAGCTTTTGAGAGAGGCGGAGGATCGAGTACAGCTTCGTGTGCATCCCAAGACTTGGTTGGCTTATACACTAAGTGTTCGAGATCAGCTTTCTGCGGCTGAGGTATCGCAAAAACTTGATATTTCTGTGTCCGAAGTTTATGTCTCAAAATCCCGTGTAATAAAGCAGTTGAAAGAAGAAGTAAGGAAACTCGACTAGGTCCTCTTTACGGCTTCATGCGAGGACCTTTTACCTGAGTCTGTTATCAACAGTTACTTGATGACCGTGAATTGCAATGTCTATATCGTGCCCAGACAAATCCGAACTGACTCGATTTCTGAATGAGACTCTCTCAGAAATCGACAAGCTCCATATCGGTGAACATATTCCTGGTTGCAAACATTGCCAGGCCGAGTTAGATGAAATTATTTCATTCGAGTTTGAATCGCCTGCAGTTGGAGAAGCTTCAATATGTCCGGACATTGATCAAGAATCAGCTTTAGTGAAGCTTCTGGACCGAATGAAAAAATTGGCGCCACTTGATTTCATGATGAGTGAAACAGGTGGAAATGTCGGCGACATTACCATCTGCCCGAATGAATTTTCAGAAGCGACTTTGTCAGATTATGGACCGTACCAGCTTCTCAGAAAATTGGGAAGTGGTGCAGGTGGAGAACTTTTCGAGGCGTTTGACACGCGGCTCCAGCGATCCGTTGCGATAAA
>JAGQQC010000521.1 GCA_020426395.1 Planctomycetaceae bacterium | reverse complement strand
TACCCGGGAGATGAGATCCGGCATATCGACTGGCGGGCCTATGGCAAAACAGGGAAGTATTACGTCAAGGAATTCGAAGAGGAGACGAATCTACGAAGTTATTTGCTGCTCGATTGCTCGGGGAGTATGGCGTACTCGCAAAGTTCGCTGAGTAAATTCACTTATGCACGCTGTCTCATCGCGGCTTTTGTGTATCTTTTGCATAAACAGCGCGATGCGGCCGGGTTGATTGGATTAGATGATAAAATCGTTCTCCGTCGTGAACCGTCTGCCACGGCAACCGTCTTTGAACAATTGATGGAAGATCTCGAAGGGCTCGCCCCAGGTGGAGAGACCTCGCTTGCCTCGGTGTTGAACGGATTGTTACCGACGTTCAAACGCCGTTCGAGAATTGTTCTGCTGTCCGATTGTTTTGACTCCTTGCCCGAACTTTGCTCGCAATTACAGCAGTTGCGGCATCAACGACACGAAGTTCTCTTGCTGCAGATCATCGCACCTGAAGAAGAAGAGTTCCCATTTTCCAAACCGACCCGCTTTCAAAGTCTGGAGCTGACTTCCGACCGAAAACTGGTTGACCCGCTTCAGTTGCGACAGCATTACCTGCGTGAATTCCAAAACTTTGTCGATGAACTCGCTCGTTTCTGTCGCAATAATGATATTACCTACGCCCGCTTCAAAACCGATGAGCCTTTCGTGGGGGCAATGCAGGCCTTTCTGGCAGAATATAATCGGCGGTGAGTTTATTTGTGCGGCTGCAAACCTGATCCATGGTGAATTCAGCTCTTCCGCAGGATCTCTTTAACGTGCACCGTTGCATCCTGGAGAGATTCCACTTGAGTGAGGAGCGACTTGCGACTGAGTTCGACGTTTTTCAAAATTTTGTTGGCTCCGTTTTGAATCGTCTGAGCCGACTTTTCGATCTCTTCCAGGTTATTCGCTCGCTTTTCGATTTCGAGAATCGCTTTATCCATCTTGTCGAAGTCAAATTCTGCCTGTTCGCTTTGACCTTGCTGGCGAATGCAGAGCGCTTTCGCAACCGAGAGGGCGACGTTCAGATAGACATCGGTATTCGCATCTTCTGCATCCCAGATGACAACGAGGTCGTCTCCATATCGGCTGAACGGTTCGATCACATCGGGAGCACTCTGGCTTGAGAAGACAAAAATGCCGATCTGGGCTCCCCGGTTTTTCCGGGCGAGTTCCGATTCTTCGAGCGCTTTATTAATGTCGTACCCGGTCGCCTCTTTAGCTTCGAGAACAATTTTTGCTCCCGGGGCAGCGGATTCCCGGCCCAAGTCGATTACGCAATCACCCACCTTGCGATTCTTGATCAATCCGGTTGTGTTTCCGGTCCGGGTGGCGATGTCGTTTGCCTGTTGTGCTTTTCGGAGAACGTATTCGAAGACGGCATCTTCAAATTGAATTCCGTGCTGTGTCGAGCGGGCTGCTTCCTTTTTGCGGACGACCATTTCTTGTAATGTCAGTTTGATTTCTTCCTGAAACTTCTGGTTGTGCTCGCGACTTTCCTCCATCAGTTGCAGCAGTTCCCGCTTAAGGATCGAGAGCGCAGACTTTTCATCGTCCAGCGAAAGTTGCCCGTGCAGTTCCTTGTTGGTTTGATCAAGTGATTTCTTCAGGCGGGACAGGGCGGAGGACTCTTCGTCCAGAGAAAATTCGTTGGTAATGGTTCGCTGCGCCCGTTCGACATTTTGGACAAGCCGGGAAAGAGCCGAATCTTCCTGATCGAGCGAGAACTCTTTCGCGATGACTTCGATCCGGTCGTGCAGTTTTTCAGAAAGCTGCCCCTGCTTATCAGTCAGTTCGTCAATGAATCGGGCGAGAGCTCCTTCCTTATTATCCAGTGAGAATTGACCGAGAACATGCTCCCGCTGTTGCTGCAATTGCTCTTCCATCGTCTGTCGCAGAATTGCGAGCAAACCCGTGGATTGTTCCGGATTCAGCATCTTCATCAAGGCTGATTCGGGGCCAAAGTTTTGCGACAAGGTTTTGAGCAGTTCCGAATCTTCGCTTCCGATTTGCTTCCGGAGAACCTGTTCCAGCTCCCCGTCCTGTTTGACGAGGCGATTGACCCGCTCGGTGAGTCGACCATCTTGCGGGTCGAAGTATTCCTTGAGCGCGATCGTCATACGATCGTTAAGCAGGCGGGAATGCTCCGTCAGTTGATGTTCGAGAGTTTCCAGCATCCGTTCTGATTCACGGCGGACCGCATCGGCATCGACTTGCCCTCGGGCCTGTTTCAGGGCAAGGACACCGATTCGCAAAGCATCGAGGGCAAATTGTTCCCGGTCTTCCCCTCGTTGTGTTTCCAACTCGGCAATCACGTTTTGATCGCGCACGATTAACTCAAGATGCAGATAGGCTGATTCTTCACCCGGGGTTTCCGTTGAGCGAGTCTCTGGAAAAGAGAAAGAGGACGTATCTGAAAGGGAAGACATTAAACACACTCCATTTTTGTATAGTCTTGGAATTCTCCTTGAAAATAGCCGATTCCTATGGCGTTTCCTAGTCTCAATTTACTGGATTAGAGGGTATGCAGAAGGACTGGCCTTGGACAATCGACAGGATTTATAGGTTTTCTCTTCTCACGGGAATTAGGGAAGCTTTCAAAAAACGCGTTGAATTCGGAAAAGGATTGCGTATTCGTAAAAGTACGACTTTTTTCCGAGCTTGTTATTTCAAATCCCTTCGACCGACAGGCGTTACAGAGACAATCGGATTCTGTTGATGTCGGATTCTGGTTTGAAAGGAGAAGGTCGCCTCAATGCGATAAGTTGTGCAATTTGACCAAGTTGCGAAACCGGAACGATTTTGAAGCTCTCTGGAAACTGATCGTATCAAATTTGTGTTCCAAGCAATTCATCGCTAAGATAAACGACAGCAAAATTAACATCTCGTCTCCGATTTGCCAT
>JAGQQC010000520.1 GCA_020426395.1 Planctomycetaceae bacterium | reverse complement strand
CTAGTCTGGCACAATTTCAAAGCAAGTCGTCAATTCTGGAGGCACGCGGGTGATCTTGCCGGTCTCGCGGTGAATAAAGGCGAAATTAGTGGCGGCCGTGACTAATGTGGCTTCGTCACTTTGGCGGACAATTTCATAGCGACGGAGCGAGGTGACTTTCTTCATGTTTGCGATCCAGGTCCGTACGGTAATCGCATCGTCCAAAAACGCTTCCTTCAAATACTCAATGTTGTGTGACCGCACAACCCAGCTTAATCCGGTCTCGCGGTAGCGAGAGTTCGACCAGCCTTGCGCCGAAGAATGAGCTACGGCGGCAGCTTGCATCCAGTGCAGATAGACAATGTTGTTCACATGGTGTTGCCCATCGATGTCTTCCGGTTTAACAGTCAGGTGATGTTCATAGATCGCCGGCATAGTCGCAGTCCATTTTGAGGAAGTCGTTGAGATTCGTCAGAAGCAGCCAGATCAAAGTGATTGAGTTGATTGCTGAATCCACTGTAAATAATCCGGGTGGATTTCAGTCAAAGGCCAGGAGGTGATACAAGGAACTTCGTAAGAGTGTAATTCCTGGATCCGGTCCATTAGTTCCGGAACGCGTGCCTGGGTAGTTTTGAAAAGCAAGAGAGATTCCTGATCCATATGCGTCTCGCCCTCCCATCGATAAACCGATTTTATTTGGGGAATGATATTCGCGCACGCCGCCAAACGTTCGTTTACTGCCGTTTGGGCCAGCGACTCGGCTTCTTTCTGGTTGGGGACTGTGACATAGACGACAGCAGCGGTCATTGGGCTTCCTGGCTAACTACTGTTTGGGACATACGGAATCTGGAGAGCTTCGCTTCAGGAGAAATCATAGGGAATCGCTGCCAGATTTCCAGATCCGAAATGACCTGCTTGTGACTTTCTGCTGATGAGTGAAATTATTCCGGTTGGGAGAACTCCGATTTGCTGAGACAGTGAAAAAGGGTAGAAAACAGGGGAAACCATTCTCAGAGGGAGTCGAATTTGATACGCTGGCCAATCTGGAAAGATATTTCAGAAGTAATATTCAGAGAGAAGAAATTATGAACTCGGTTTATCGCGTTTCACTAGGCTTGGTTGCGGCGTTTTTGATTTCTGGTTGCATGACGTCACAATCGGAGACACCGTTGGAGACCCGTTCGACCACTTCTAATGAAAGTTCTGGTGAACCCGCCGTTCAATTGGTCAGCGCCGAAACAGAACCTCCCGCGGAACCGGAAGCGGAAAAAACGCCGACTTATAAAGTGAAATTTGAGACGACCGAGGGAGATTTTGTGGTCGAAGTTCACCCGGATTGGTCACCACTCGGAGCCGAACGCTTTAAGGAACTGGTTACATCCGGTTTTTATAATGACTGTGCCTTCTTCCGGGTGGTTGATGGATTCATGGTTCAATTCGGAATCAGCAATGATGCGGAAGCAAATGAAAAATATCGGAGTAAACCGATCCTGGATGAGCCGGTCAAAAAGCCGAATACTCGTGGACGTATCACCTACGGAAAATCGGGACTTCCAAATTCGCGTACGACTCAAGTATTTATCAACTACAAGCACAACGTTCATCTGAACGGCAGCGGCTTTGCTCCCTTTGGGGAAGTGATTTCCGGCATGGATGTCGTCGATAAACTGTATTCAGGTTATGGCGAACAGACCACCCGCCTGCAGGGCCGTATTGCCACTGAGGGGAACGCGTTTTTGAAAGAGAAATTCCCCAAGCTCGACTACATTAAGAAGGCGACTTTGGTCGAAGCGAAAGAATAAGTCTGTTCAGTCGCGTGTCTGGAGAAAGAGTGCTTTCTTTTGTCCCGGAAGAGTGAAATCAAATCCACAGGACTGAAAGAATTCTTCACTCGAAGTGACCACCATGACTTCCAGGACGTTTTTGTTTCGCGCGAGATCGATGCACGATACGACAAGCTTTTTTCCGACCCCAATATTTCGATAGTTATCGGCGACGGCCAGGCTTCGGATCTCGGCCAGTTTTGGAGAGTAGATTTCCAGGGCTGCGAACCCGATGATCTCTTCCCCCTTGAACGCAACGAAGCCGCTGTGGGCCAGCAAATTCAGTTCATCGACGGTCCGAGGCAGAATTTTATTCTGTTCGACAAACGGAGTGATAAACGCCTCCAATTTGTCAATGTCAGCCAGAATGGCCTGGCGGATGCGGATATCGTCGGGAAGCTCTGTCATGGAAGATAATCGCCTGTAAGCGGGTAAGTGGTAAATCGCAACTAATCTTACCGAATTACGCCAGCAGGTGACAATGTTCCGACGGTCTCTTGGCCCAGAGGAAAAGGCTCCCTTAACTGGCCAGGTGCATCCGTAAGTCGGAGGATGCATCCCCTTCTACCAGAGCGAGCGGAAAACGAAGTGTGAAGGTGGTTCCTTCGCCAACCTTGCTTTCGACGCGAATCCGGCCCTGATGGGCTTCGATGACTTCGCGGCACATGGAGAGGCCAAGTCCTGTCCCTCCCTGACCGCGGGAATCGGCTTTTTTAGTTGTGTAGAACGGCTGGAAGATCTTTTGCAGTTGATCTGCCGGAATACCCGAGCCACTGTCACGGACAGAAATTTCCGCTGTGTTCGCTTCCTCGTTCGCGAGGACTCCCACAACCAGACGTCCCCCCCCATCCATCGCTTGCCGAGCATTAATGATCAGATTGAGCAACACCTGCTGAACCTGGTTTGCATTCAGGTTCGCCGCTGGACGACCTTCAAATCGGGTTTCGACGTTGACCCGGTGAATCTGCATATCTTTTTCGACCAGAACGAGCACTTCCTCAACCAATTGCACGAGGTCGGTTGGCTCTTTCTGCTCACTGTGATTACGGGCATAGGATAACATTCCCGTAGTGATTTTGGCCGCGCGCTGACCCGCGTTCAGGATTTTCGTAAACGCTTTTTCACGAGTGGCTTCATCTGT
>JAGQQC010000051.1 GCA_020426395.1 Planctomycetaceae bacterium | reverse complement strand
AATTACAGCCAAAAACAAAAAACGCCCGTATCCCTTTTCAAGAAAGGGGTTCGGGCGAATATGATGGTTTGGTTTCAGAGAATATCCGCAGAGGAACCGGGCATTCTCAGTCGATAATCGGGAGCGAGGTCTCCTGCAGTAACTGGGCATCGTCGGTATCGACATAGTCAGAGTGGCAGGACGCTTTTTGCTCATCTGCCTGCATCACTTTTTTCGTTTTCGAGGCCAGTTTGTGAATTTGATCGGGACTCAAAACTCCCCGTTTCTCCAGGATTTCCTGTTGTTCCGGAGTCAATGCCTCGGAGACTTTCGAGCGATCCCAGGCATAATCCTTGTCTTTCCCGGAGGCAAACTGAACGATCTCCTTGGAAATTCGCACGCTGCACCAGTCATGACCGCACATCGCACAGAAGTCGGTATCAACATCGAGATCTTCGTCGTGGTAGGCTCGGGCTGTGTCCGGATCGAAACTGAGATCAAAATGCTTCTGCCAGTTGAGAGCCGCCCGGGCTTTCGTCAGCTCATCGTCCCGATCTCGAGTCCCCGGAATACCCAACGCGACATCGGCAGAATGCGCCGCAATCTTATAGGCGATGCAACCCTGCTTAACGTCATCTTTCTTGGGTAAACCGAGATGTTCTTTGGGAGTAACATAACAGAGCATGCTCGCGCCGTGATAAGCCGCGGCTGTCGCTCCGATGCAACTGGTAATGTGATCGTAACCGGGGAAGATATCGGTCACAAGTGGTCCCAAAACGTAGAAGGGGGCACCGTGACAGATCTGCCGTTCCAGTTTCATGTTGTATTCAATCTGATCGAACGGCACATGTCCCGGCCCTTCGATCATTACCTGAACTCCTTTTCGCCAGGCCCGTTCTGTTAAGGTTCCCAAAGCAACCAGTTCAGCTAACTGCGCCTGGTCTGTCGCATCTGCCAAGCCACCGGGTCGCAGGCCATCACCGATGGAAAAACTGACATCGTACTGTCGCATCACATCGCAGATGTCTTCCCACAAGGTGTACATGATGTTTTGCTGCTTGTGATTAATCATCCATTTTGCAAGCAGAGATCCCCCGCGACTGACGACTCCAATCAGGCGATCTTTGACATATTCCAAATGTTCCTGCAGAATTCCGGCGTGAATCGTGAAGTAATCGACACCCTGTTTCGCCTGCTTTTCCAGCGATTCCAGGATGATTTCCCGATTGAGTTCTTCAATTCGGCGACCGATGATCATCGAATAAATCGGGACAGTTCCAATAGGAACCAGGCTGTTCTGAATGAGCGTTTCACGACATTCATCCAGCTTCCCGCCGGTGGAGAGGTCCATGACGGTATCGGCTCCCCATTTTTCGGCCCATTTCAGTTTTTCAACTTCTTCATCGGTACCGGAGGAGATGGGGGAGGCCCCCATATTGGCGTTCACTTTGGTTTTGGAGGCCCGACCGATACACATCGGATCCAACTGGTAACCCAGGTGGACTTTATTCGCTGGAATGATCATCCGGCCTGCAGCAACCTCGTCCCGAATCTGTTCCGCTGTCAGATGCGGTTCGCGCTCGGCAATACGGACCATTTCGGGGGTGACAATCCCCATTCGGGCAGATTCCAATTGAGTAATTGGTTCAAAACCTGCGGGAGGCTCCCAAGCTTCAGCGGTTTGATAGTTCCCCTCATAACCCGCCTTGAGAGACCAATCCTCGGGCATAAAATCCCATGCCGTTTTGGACGAGGGCTCCGGCATTCCGGGTGTGTCGGGAGATGAATAGGTGTACCGACCTTCCACGCCAGCCGCGAGACGGGAGGGATTGGCAAAACTGCCTGGATTCGTCCCCTGGGACCCAGTCGAGGGGTTTTCGCCAATCGGAGGAAGCACATAACCTTTGGCAGGTTGGTTCTGTTGAATCATATCAGCATCCTTTCGATGCAACCGATCTAAAACCGGACTGTGGACGGAAATCACAAGGTTCGCAGGGGATCACCGGGGAGCGAACCCGTTGTATTTTCGATGAGTGAGACGGCCTGTATACCGTTCCAGGAACAGGGAAACCGCAACCTCGCGCGACACAAAGGACTTCATACCGACGCTTCATTTTTAACTCAGGTTCACATCACCTGCTCATATCAGGCCTGATCCCCGGACCGGCTCGATGAAAATCTCTTCGTATCGTAACGGACAGCGAGCCAAATTCAATGTGCGGGGGAAATAAACCGGCAATTCTGATCAGGCAAACAGGTTTATTATCGAGGGATTCCCTGTTGCATCGGTGGATATCTGTCTGGACCAACAGCTCTGGTTTCAACCCGATTTATTCTCACGCAGGAGAAGAAAGTCCTCAGGAAATAAGTTGGTTACCAGAGGATCACTGTTACTTCTCCAACACTTTTGTCTATACTATAAAGTGGGCATTCTCATCACACGTTACGCCCTCACGTTGACTTTGAGGCCAAAAGGAGTCTCACTGATGGGCAACTCCCTTGCTAAACGACTGCTGGTTTACACTCTTATTATTCTCGCTGTTGTCGGAATTGCTTCCGGCTTGACCTGGGCTCTGACCGAAGCCAGTAATCCGGACTTCGTGATACCGGAGACGGCAAAACAAGTCCGAAACGAACACTACGACCTCGCTCTCAAAGTGGTCGATGAAAATGGAGAACCCATTCGGGTTGCCCGTATCAAGGCCAACTGGGCCTACGATCCGAACAAACGTACGAGGTACTCTCAGGTTTTCACTAATGAAGAGGGTATGGCGTATGTCGATTTGCTGGGCGACAAATTCTACTACTTTAACCTGGAATTGCGCGCCCGAGGTTATCAGACCCTCTATCGACAATGGGGAAGTCGCAACACGGTAGACAAGAAAGTCGAGCTTCCCAAAGAACTCACCGTTACTCTTCCTCGAGGCCAAACAATCGGGGGGGTTGTAGTCTCTCAACTGGGTGAGCCGATCATCGGAGCCAAAGTAGAACTTTTCTCAGACTCCGAATGGCATGACGACGGCGAATATTACGCCCGCTTGCAGGAATCGACACCAACCGACCAAGAAGGTCGCTGGGAGTTAACCAATGCTCCGCCAGAAATGAATGATCTTCGCATCCGGGTGACTCATAGCACACACCTGGAACGCAGTCGAAACCAAAACCGATATCAAACGGTGAATAATAAAGCAATCGAGCAGATGAAATCCAAGACCCACCGTCTCGAAATGGAACGGGGGTTAATTATCCTGGGGCAGATCACAGACGAAAATGGAACGCCCGTTCCGGATGCACTCGTTGTTCTCGGGCGAGATCCCGATAAGCGTCCAAATGAAAACTATCTTCCTCGTTCTGATTCTAACGGAAATTACAAGTACAAGCTGGGGGAAGCAGGATCGGACATTATGACGGTCCTGTCTGCAAACTTCGAACCTCAGGAAGTTCCCGTGAACGTGTCCCCCAACATGGGCCCCGTCAACGTCAAGCTGAAGAAAGGGACTCCATTCACGATTAATGTGAATGGAGAAGATGGCAAACCACTCAACGATGTCAGTGTGATTCCCGTCAGCTGGGGAGAAAATCAGTGTTTACGTCTGCTCTTCACTGATGAATTTCCGCTGAAAACCAATGTGCAGGGAACAGCGGTTTGGGAAAACGCCCCGAATGAAACCGTGCATTTCTGGTTCCGCAAGGACGGTTTGATGCGCAACAGCGCTACCTTGAGCCCAGGAGAAGAATCTCACCAGATCGCGATGATGAACACCAAAAAAATCGTGATCACTGCAGTTGATGCAGAAACGGGTAAGTCCATACCTAACTTTACTGTCGACCAGGGTTATCGAGCTGGAGGCACAGCAGAAAATCCCAATTACCGTTATTACGGCAACTTCCGAACGGTCGAGAACAAATTCGAAAATGAGCTTGATAGTATTAATGACCGAATGAAGTTCAAAGTCATCGCCGCTGGTCATAAACCGGCTGAAACACCGGAAATCAAGGCGACCAGCGTCGAAGGCTCTCGCTGGGAAATTGAAGTCAAACTGGAACCAGGCAAAGGGCCTACAGGTCGTATTCTTACGGCAGATGGAACTCCAGCCAACGGTGCTGACGTGATGTTGTTTACCAATAATGGCCAAGCCCAGATTTATAACGGAGAAATTCCGCGCTGGAGCCGCTCGACCGCCATCCAAACCAACGAGAAAGGGGAATTCCAATTTGATCCCCAAGATGGTGAATTCGGGCTGGTCGCACTCAGTCCAGACGGCTTTCTCAAACTGGAACCAGGTAACGTTCCCGATAAAGGAGATCATCAATTAAAACCTTGGGCGACCGTAACCGGAAGATTAATGAAAGGAACGGCCCCCGCCGTCGAGACGAAAATTGCTCTGAATTCCACCCAACAATTTTACAATCCGGCCAAACCGAATCAAAATTTTGATGTTATTATCTTCCATCAGGCCGAAACCGATTCGAATGGAACATTTCTGTTTGAACGGGTACCACCCGGGACTTACTTAATCTCCAGTCAAAAACAAGTTCCGTACGGGAATCGTGGATACCGCACGCTCTCTTCGGGATTGGAACGCTTTACTGTCGAACCTTCTGAAACGAAAGAGATGGAAGTAGGGGGCATCGGCAGACCCGTCAAAGGAATATTGAAAATACCCACAGAGATAAAACTGAGTCGCGTCGATCTCTTCGCCCAAAAGCAAGTCGTCCAGGCCGCTTCCACGACCGCGGCCACACCAGAATTGGGAAATGCTCTCATCAAAGGTTTCCTGAACAAGTTGTCTGATGCCACAGGAGTCACGACAGAAGAGTCCGCAGAAAGTACGCCGGAAGCCCTGGTCGAGACTCCCTTTCAACCCAGCTTCCAGATCGAAATGAATGACGACGGCAGCTTCCAGTTCGACGAACTTCCCCCCGGCAACTACATTCTGCGAGGAAATGCATACATGGCTGCGGGGGAAAATGACTACGGAGTTCGTGCTGGCTACTTCAATCATAGCTTTGAAGTACCAGAACCTGCCGAAGGAGAACCGGCGTATAACTCTGAGCCTCTCGATCTAGGAGAGATTAACTTTGTTCCTGAAGAACAGAATGGACAATTTCGTTCCTCATTCTGATGTTGGAACAACGAGATAAGTTTCACGTTCACTGCTTGAAAAAGGTGATTCCGCCCACCGGAATCACCTTTTTCTTATCGTTTCAGGGTGTGGGCGGGGTACGTATTGCCCGAGGTTCCGACTTGATTCGCCCGGCGAGAAGTCTGGTCAGGTTTGCTCCTGGCCAGTAGAATAGTCCGATTCCTCACGTAACGGATTGAACCCAGTCTGCGAGAGGAGATGTCATCGACTCAGCATTCCTTAGTTCCTCCCGGTCTACACCTCGCTTAATCCCGGAAAAATGTATGTTTGACCCCCGAATTCCACAAAAAAATCGATCCCTGGCAGCGCTGCTCGCCTTTCTTGTCCCCGGGCTAGGACATTATTACCAGGGTCGCCTTTTCAAAGCCTCGCTTTATGCGATCTGCATTATCGGCACATATACTTATGGACTGGCGATGGCTGATGGGAACGGCGTATACACCCATCAGGTGAATGGGACGCAATCGATGCGAAATTTTCCTTTTCTGGCCCAGGCTGGATTCGGTTCCGTTGGACTGGTCTCCATTGTTCAGTCTCAACGGTATTTCGGTCAGGATTTTCAAAGCCAGAATATCTACCCCTTTGAAGCCGGGCTTAATCAACAAACACTTGCCACGATCACTTACAATAATCCCGAAGAGGGCGTTCTCAAAAACATTCCAGGCCTGGTGACTTTTGCGTCAAACCAGGAGATAGGTGAAGCCCAGGGAGAATTTCTTACTGAGATTGACGGCCAGCAAGCTCGATTTCTGCTCGCCGAACCCTCCTGTAACGAACCGCAGCTTTCCGCGAAAGAAACCTGGACTCTTGATGCAACTGTCCTCGAAGAAGTTGCCGGTCAGGTCAGGCCTGTCGGAAGACTTCAGGCAGAAATTCCTCGCAGCTTCCTCGATGAATTTTGCATGCCTCCCGAAGTCAGTACGATTGATAGCTGGTACAACCAGGTGGGTGGAAGGCGCTACGACCTGGCTGTAACGTTGACGATGATCGCCGGCCTGCTCAATCTCCTCGCTGTCTGGGATTGCTTCGACGGACCTGCCCATGGTTATGGAGATGAACAACCCGAAGAAAAACCGGAAAAAACTCCTGACCCCAAGAAAGAGGAATAATCTGGTCCTTCAACCACTTTCCTTCATGAGAATTCCGTTTCTGAAATAAGCAGTAAGCAAAATCGCTCGTTCCACTCATCAGGTAAAAAGTTATGTCCGCTCTGGTCCTCTTTCTCCATTTTATTCCGGTCTCGGTAATCATTACCCTGGTTTACAGTTGCAGCCGGTTTGAAAACAAGACGATGATCTTGCGCAATGCCCTGCGGAGTTCGCTCTACCTGATCGGTTTCATGAGCTTGATGTTCGGGATACTGTGGGGTTGTTCGTACAACTTGTAAGCCCGGAATAGTTAATTGCCGCTCTGATTCCTGGCCATTGAAATATCTCGCGGTTCTTTTCTCAGCAGAAACAGGCGGATGAAGTTCGATTCTCCCACCGCAGTCATGCAATTCGCGCTCCAGCAAGCCCGGCAGGGTATCGGGTATGTCGAGCCAAATCCTGCTGTCGGTTCTGTTGTCGTGGATAATGAGTTGAATCTACTCGGGGCCGGGTACCACGAGAAGTATGGAGAAGCCCACGCCGAAATCAACGCCTTACGCGAAGCCGGAGCGAATGCCCGTGGGGCTATTTTATACGTGACATTGGAGCCTTGCTGTCACCACGGCAAGACGGGGCCGTGTACGGAAGCCATCCTGCAGGCCGGGATCGCCAAAGTCATCGTTGCCCAAGAAGACCCCGCTGACTGGGTTGCCGGGCAGGGGATTGCCCAATTGCGTGCGGCAGGTGTTCCGGTGGAAGTGGGACTACTCGCCGAAGAGGCACGCGAGTTAAATGCTCCGTTCATCAAATTAGTCACCCGTAAACAACCTTATGTCATTGCTAAATGGGCGATGACCTGGGATGGAAAACTGGCCACCCGAACGGGTTCTTCCCAATGGATATCGGGAGAAGAATCCCGAGCAGTCGTACATCAACTTCGCGGACGCATGGATGGAATTCTAGTGGGAGCGGGCACCGTGGCCACGGACGATCCACTGTTAACAGCCCGTCCCTCAGGACCACGCGTTGCCACTCGCATTGTGATTGATAGCCAGGCAAACTTACCGGTCGATTCGCAACTGGTCAAAACAATCGATCAGGCCCCCGTGCTACTATGTACTTCCCATTCCGCTCCAGAGCATAAACTGCACTGCTTGCGAGAGGCGGGAGTCAAACTCTGGCAAGGAACCACCAACGATTCCGGTCGTCTGGATTGGAACGAAGTTCTCACGGAATTAGGCCGACGCCAGATTACGAACTTGCTCGTAGAAGGTGGGGGAGAAATATTCGCCTCGTTACGAGAAGCGGATGCTCTCGACGAAGTCCACGTATTTCTGGCCCCCAAGCTGGTGGGTGGAACAGAGGCCGTCACCCCGATGGAAGGGACCGGTCTCGCCACCATTCCTCAACAAGCAGATCTTGTCGATGTTGAGGTGATGCGCACGGGAGAAGACATCTATCTCAAAGGTCGAATCCGTCGAGCCTGAAGGTGTTCGCCCCGGGCTGTTTATAACTTCCCTTTGGAAGATGGGACTCCCTGTTGGCGAGGGTCTATCGTGATAGCCTCTCTTAATGCGCGAGCCGTCGCCTTGAAGAGCCCTTCCGAAATGTGATGGCTGTTCTCGCCATGATGTAGTACCAGGTGCAAGTTCATCAGGGCATTAGACGAAACCGATTGCCAGAACTCGCGGACGAGCTGCGAATCGAACTCGCCAATTTTCTCCGTGGGAAAACTGACCTTATAAACAAACCACATTCGACCACTTAAATCGAGTGCGGACGTTACCAAAGTCTCTTCCATCGGTAAGGTCTTACTGCCATAACGCGTAATTCCCTGTTTGTCCCCAATGGATTGCAGCAAGGCCTGCCCCAGACAGATTCCAACATCTTCAACAGTGTGATGTTGATCCACCTCCAGGTCGCCGTCTGCTTTAACGGAGAGATCAAACAATCCATGTTTCGCGAACAGGGTCAGCATGTGATCGAAAAAACCAACCCCTGTATCAATATCAGCCTGTCCCGTTCCATCGAGGTTCAAAGTTAACTCGATGCGGGTTTCCGCGGTATCGCGTTTAATGGAAGCGGAACGACTTTTTGAAGCTGACATGTCACAAGTCCTGCGCCCGACGACCGCCGGACAAAATACGTCAATAAGCTTAATGGTTCAACTGGAAGGACCCACCGCAGGAATCATCCTAACCGAGAGGGTCCTCCTATAAAGATACTCTCTGGTCTCCCTTCCGCAACGGCAACCTTGGGAAACCGGTCGGGGCATTCCTGTTCGCTGCCGTACAATCGGTACAACCGACCTAATCTGTAACCGAAATCAGATGATCTGCTTCAGTTTTTCCAGGAACGTATCGATTTGGGCATCCGTCCCAATCGTAATCCGCAAGCCGGTCACCAAGCCGTTGATCGTCTCGGGAAACTTCATATAGCGAACCAGAATACGCCGTGCTTTTAATTCCTGATAAAGCTCTTCGTGATCGCGTTCCGGATGCGTTGCCCATACGAAGTTCGTCTGGCTATCGACCACATCAAATCCCAATAATCGTAACGCTAAAGTCAACCGCTCCCGGGTCGCCTGGATCTGCCGAGTATTCTTCAGCATCCATTCCTGGTCCTGCAGTGCCGCCACGGCGGCTGCGATGGAAAGCGTATTGCAGTTGTAACTATCCTTGACCTTTCGCATCCCCGAGATTAATTCGGGGTGAGCAACGGCAAATCCGAACCGAATACCGGCCAGACTGTACGACTTACTGAGCGTACGCGTAATAACGATGCGAGAACCGTGCTCTCCTTTTAAGAGGGCACCTTTATCGGGCATGGAGCAAAAGTCACCATACGCCTGATCCAGCACAAGCACCCCTTTGGGCGGGATGAGTTTGACCAAGGTCTCGTTATCCCACAATGTCCCGGAAGGAGAGTTGGGATTGGGAACGAATAGTAGTTTCGTTTTTTCGACTTGCGGACGAATCCGCTCCAGGTCCCAGGACCAATCTGTATTCAGTAACAACCGTTCGCATGGACATCCTTGTATCTCGGCCAATGATTCGTAGAGGACATAACTGGGATACGCATAGGAAATTGTTTCACCCGGATCAACAAAACTACGGACTAATACCGTCAAGTTCTCGTCGCTTCCGTTTGCAGGAAGAATCCAGTCTGGTTCCACATTAAACAGTTTAGCCGCTTCTTCAGAAAAGCTGCGAACCAGCGGATCCGGATAGACATTCAATCGACTTCGGGCCGCTTTTTCAATCGCCTCGGCCACTCGGGGAGAATGCGAATACGGGTTCTCATTCGTATTCAGTTTTATCCAGTCGCTATCCTGAGGTTGCTCTCCAGGAACATATCCCTGCATACGATCGATATTGGGACGAAAAAGGCTCATAAAGTGAATCTATGCGAGTAAAAGTTGTGTTTGAGTGAAATTACTAAAAGTGATCCTGGTTCCCATCTGAAACATACGCTTGAGAAACCATCTCTGTTGAGATCATCCTCGGAAAACGAGAGACGAGAGCTCAAAAGGCCCCATTAGAAAAGCAGCTTTCGCGGATCTTCTTCCTCATCCTTGTCGGACGACTCCTTCGGGCGAGCTTTGGAAGTCGTTTTGGCGGAACTTTTCCGTCGTTTCGCTTCTCCACCCGTTTGACTGAGAGTCGCTTCCGCATCAAACGGTTCCGTTTCGATTTCCCCTTCGGAATCAAGATTGGTTAAAATCTCGATCTTTTGCTCGGCTGCTTCCAACGTCTGGTAACAGAGCCGGATGAGCCCCACACCTTCTTCGTACCGCTGCAGCGAAGTCTCCAGCCCCAGTTCTCCCGATTCCAGGTCGGTCACAATATCCTGTAAACGGGTCAAAGCCTCCTCAAAACGGGGAGTCGGTTCTTCCGATTTTTGGGTCTTCTTTTTGGCCATGGGAGCCTTCTTTGGGGCAGAACATCTCGCCGGGAAATACGTCAGCAGGAATCGTCATCATTCTCGGTAATCGAGCCTGTTTTTTCTACCTCTTCCACCCGACTAAATACAATTCCATCCCTGATCAACGTCTCCAATCGGTCTCCCGGAGCAACCTGATTCAATTGGCTGATAATTTCGCCGCTTTCCGGTCGCCGTGTCACCGTGTACCCGCGACCAAGTACATTTAACGGACTGAGAGCGTCCAGGGTCCGACTGATGTTCTGCAATCGGCTGCCCTCCTCCTGGACAACCCGCCCCATATTCTGGTTCAGACGTGACGAAAGTTCATCCAACAGAATCAACCGGTCATGAACCATCGAAAGCGGGCGGGAAAAAACAGGACGGGAAATAAGTGCATCCAGTTGTAACCTGGCCCGCTGAGCCCGTTCGCGTAAACCTGATCGCAGGTCGGATTCCAGTTGGCGTACCCCTCCCAGAATTTCTCGTAAATCAGGGACGACCAATTCCCCCGCCTCGCTGGGTGTCAACGCCCGTCGGTCAGCGACCAGGTCGGCAATCGTGACATCAATTTCATGCCCCACCGCACTCACCACGGGAATAGGACAGGCGGCAATCGCTCGGGCGACGACTTCTTCATTGAAGGCCCACAGATCTTCGAGACTTCCCCCTCCCCGGCCCACGATCGCCACATCCAGATCGGGGATCAATTCCAGTTTTTTTACCGCCGTCGCAATTTCTCCCGCGGCCTGGGCCCCCTGAACCTGGACCGGGACCACGATAATTTCTGCCACGGGCCACCGTCGCGTTAACACTTGCAGCATATCTCGCACCGCCGCACTGGTCGGGCTGGTCACTACAGCGATACGCATCGGAAAACGAGGCAGGGCTTGTTTTCGTTCGGGAGAAAACAAACCTTCCTCGGCCAACTTCGCCTGCAACTGACGGAAAGCAAGTTCCAGCGGTCCCATTCCCTGGGGAATTAACTCGCGGATGATGAGCTGATAGGAACCCCGAGGTTGATAGACCTCCACCGAACCAGCCGCAACGACCTGTAGACCATCTTCAAGATCAAACCGCAGCCGACTCGCCGTCCCTTTCCAGATCACGCCGCTAATTTGTGCGTGTTCATCTTTGAGCGTTAAATAGACATGACCCGATCGAGCGTGAGTGATTGAGGAGATTTCTCCGGCAACCCAGACGAGTGGGAAACTCGACTCAAGAACGTCCTTTATCTGTCGGGTCAACTCCGAAACAGACCAGACCGCCTCTTCATCTGGGGTATCGTATCCGTAAGACATCTCTACTTAGCCTGAAATTGATCGCGAATTGATGAATACAGATTCAAACTTCCACACACAGAAACTTGATTAACTAATCGAGCCAGATGTTCTGTAAGTATTTTATTCCGTTTTCCATATCGATCCCCGGTTTTTCTCCCGAAGTTCGTTGAACAGTCACCCAACCAGAATACTCTGCTTCCGCCAGCACGGCTAGAACTTCTTCCCACGCAACCTCACCACGTCCTATGGCCGTTTCCTGTCCCACTCCATCGCGCGAGCGTGTTGCATCGCGGGCGGTGACGTGTTGCAATCGATCATGAAACTGACGCACGATATCGGTCGGGTTTTGATCATTGAATAACGAAGTTGCCGGATCGAGGTTAATTCCAATCGGTCCCGACTGAATTTGATCGAGCAATTCCCGCAGTTGAGCCAAATCACCTCCTGCGGGAGTAATACAAACCGTAACGCCCAGGTAATTCCCTTGGGTTGCCAAGTCAGTCAACACATCGGTCAGTAACTTTAACTCCGCCTGAGTCTTCTCATTCAAGGGAGGCAGGGTGCCTACATCAACCAGCAAGACCCGGGTCTTCATGCTGGCGCAAAACTGCATCGATTGCTTGATTGCACTCAACCGTTGATCCAGGTTGCGACTATCGTGAAGCGCATGTCGGGTCGGAAAGCAAAACCCCGTTAACGTTAACCCCAGTTCTGCCAGGTAATGCTGGAATTCCCGTTGGGCCGATTGGGACATCTCGCGCGGGGGAGTTTCATTTCGGGCATCAATCAACACACCACGCGCCCCCGCTTCCAACGCTCTGCGTAACGCTTTTTTGATGGGTAACCTTAATGGCCAGGTCGCCATACCGAAATTCTGGATGAACATTTTTCTCTCTGGAAAGACGGGAAGCGAACAAGCCATTCCCCGGTGGACAAGACGAGGAGAAACATTGGACCTCCCGGTATAGCGGGTTTTCACCAGGACTTCCAGCATCACTCGTCCGAGGAAGTTCGTTTTAGCGTAACGCGTTGAAATACTGAGAGTTGGGGCCTCCTCTTCTGTACCGGCTTCTGCCTGAACCCCACCCTTACAACCGGCACAATCATGCATTGCCCGATAATCTACAGTCGGGTTTGATCTCCGTCCGAACAACATAGAAAGAACCTCTTATTCGTTGTCAGGCTTCAGGTGCGCGCATGCAGAAAACAGCACGACTAACCCTGCTTCAGATCAGTTCTTATGGACTGATCATGCTGCTTAGTCTGCTTGCGCAAATTTCTCAAGCAGTGGCCGCATCGAGCACCACCACCACGATCATCGAAGAACAAATCGATCCCTTTGTGGGGGCGGAAGAAATTCTGCATTTCTCTTTTGAGGAAGACGATTCGCGCCCATATGACGGGGATAAAGATCTCGACAATATGCCGGACGACTGGAACCGGCGCAAGGGGACGAACTTTCCGCAATATGTCGATTGTGGCATCGACCGCGGTGTGGGCAAAATTCCGGAGGGAACGACCCCAACCACCATCTCACCACAAAGCTTTCGGATCGACCTAAACGGTGGCGACTTTGCCTGTTATTCGCCGTTCAACAAGGCATCGCGGATTAATCCGCTGTATTCCTATGTGTTCGAGGGCTGGATTCGAACCGAAGAATTAAAAAACTCGGCGGCAATTATTTCCATTAACCTGGTCAACTCCAAACGGCAGGCTGTCCAGCGTTATTTGAGTGATCCCATTACAGGGACTTGGAATGACTGGCAAAAAATCCAGATTGCCCCTATTTTGCCGCGGGAAGATGTCTCCTTCGTCTTCATCGGTTTGCATGTCGTCAATCATCGAACTAAAGATATTCATGGAAAAGTCTGGTTCGACTCACTCAGGCTAGGAAAGAAACCCAGGCTCTCTTCAAATAACGACTTCTACTCTCACTTCAAAGATTTCCAGCGTGGAGAGATGCAGAAGATCAATGTGAAGTTCAAAATCAGTGGTTTGAACTACGACCACAATAATACTTTACATCTCACTTTGAGAGACAGTTCCGACGAAATCCAGCAGCAGGAAGTCTTCCAACTTGAACGGCCTGCCGACACCAATATCGACCCGGATTCTTATATCAAACCGATCGATTGGACTCTCGATTCCAAAAACATGGAGATCGGGTTCTATCAAATTGAAGCGGTCTTGAAACGGGACAATTACCCTATTGCGCGCCAATATACCTCTTTTGCGATGATGGAATTGATCCAGTACAAGGATCCCGACTTTGCTCTCAAGGGAGAATTTGGCTGGTCGATTCATTCGGAACTACCCTCGAAAGTGCTGAACGACCTGGGCAGTATCTCCGGGCAGGCGGGCATCAACTGGATGAAATACCCGGTCTGGAAACGCTCGTTCGAATCTGATCAGCAGCCGGTCGCCACATTATTCAAGGACATCTCCTCAAAAGGGATCACTCCCGTCGGTGTGTTACAGTCACCACCTCCCGAATTGCGAGAGCTTTTCAAGCTGGACTGGAGCGGTGTCCGGGAAGTCTTCAATATGTCTCGCAAAACCTGGGCCCGGTCTCTCGAACCGATCATTGCCCATTTCTCTTCAACCGTTCAATACTGGCAACTGGGAGGAGATGAAGACCTCAGTTTCGTCGGTGAAAAAGGGTTGGGAGAAACGATTACTTCGGTGAAAAAGCATTTTGACGTCGTCGGGCGAAACACCAAGATCGGCGTTCGCTGGACGTGGGATTCGGATCTTCCTCAAAACGTGATTCCGTCGTCGGCCTTCCTGACGATCAAGAATGAAGACACCCAAAACGACGACGAACTAAAAACGAAACCGAAGAAAAAAGTTTCGGCAGACAAGCTGCTATATGATCGCCTGATTGAAGCACATGCGAAGGATAATAACATTCCGCTCTGGGTTCTGATCAAACCTCTTGATACTTCACATCCCAAGGAAGTTCGTGGTTCGGATCTCGTCAAACGGATGGTGGCCGCCAAACGGGGTGGGGCCGATCAAATTTATGCGATGAACATCTTCTCTCCCGATTACGGTCTGATGATGAAATCAGGATCACCCACGCTGCTTTTCTTACCTTGGCGAACGACCGCTCTGGCACTTCGTAACTCCAAACCGATCGGTTCCTTTGAACTGATTAATCACAGCACGAACTATCTTTT
Organism: Planctomycetaceae bacterium; assembly: GCA_020426395.1. Taxonomy (GTDB): domain Bacteria; phylum Planctomycetota; class Planctomycetia; order Planctomycetales; family Planctomycetaceae; genus Polystyrenella. The sequence continues at coordinate 1,534 of JAGQQC010000051.1, read as the reverse complement.
CGAAAAGGAAGATGAAGTCGTGATGGTTGCCTGGAACGAAGAAGGAGAAGTTGAAGAACAACTCTTTCTCGGAGACCAGGACAAAATCAAAATCTACAACGTTTGGGGTCAGCAATTGAGGTTAGGGAAAGACTTCCAGATTGACCAGGATAGCAAACAACACATTCTAAAAATCGGTAACGCTCCGCTTATTATCCGAAATTGTCTGCCAGGTGTCACCAAAATGCGGATGATGGTCCGTTATGAAAAAGGGAAGGTCCCCAGTCAGTCTGGTCGTCACAGCGACGCGCTATTGATGGAGAATACGTTCTCACAAGGGATCAATGTCACTTACAAAATCGCGCTCCCTTCGCGTGACTGGCAAATCGATCCAGATACCAAAACATTCAGTCTGGCGGTCGGAGAAAAGAAACGCCTTCCTTTCAACCTGCACTTGCCGACCAACGTGAGTATGGGGGTACATAACACGGCGATTGAGTTGAAAATTCAGGCGGATACGCTGCCGTACATTATCTCGGTAAAACGTCCTTATCAGGTCGGTCTGGGTGACGTGGAAATCGAGGTGGTTGATTTCCGCACCCCGGAAAACATACTGATTATCAAACAAATCATCCGCAACAATTCCGTAGCGGATGAGCTGCTCAACTTTAACTGTGATCTGTATGTGCCTGGACAACGGCGAAAACAGACGCGCGTTGTGAAGCTGGGAGTAGGCAGCAGCGACACAAAAACCTATCATCTGCAGAACGCCGATCAATGGAAAGGAGCTACTTTCCGCATCAAGGCCGAACAGGATGGAGGCCGAAGGGTACTCAACAAGGACTGGACGATCGGTGAAACCTGGGATGAGCATGAACCCACTGCCCGTTTGCCGCAAGTACCATCGCAACAGGCAGATCGACAACAGGAAGACCTGTTAAGAAGATGACCACCGTCGCAGATTTGATTTCCTGGTTTGATGAAGAGACTCCCGCCAATTTAGCCGAATCCTGGGACAATGTCGGTTTGCTGATTGGTCGGGAAACCGGCCCCGTCCACTCGATCCTCACCTGTCTGACATTAACTCCTGATGTCGCCGCTGAAGCAATCAGCAAACAGATCGACTTGATCATCTCACATCACCCGATTCTGTTTCGCCCCGTGCAACAAATTACCACGGCCACGGCTGAAGGAACGATGCTGCTCGACCTGATTGAATCCCATGTCGCGGTATTCTCACCCCATACGCGTTATGATAGCGCCGCCACCGGCATCAATCAGCAACTGGCGGAACAACTCGGGCTTGAGCAAATTCAACCCATCCGTTTACTGGAAGCTCAAGCTGACCAGAGCACTTCTCCCCAAGGAGCCGGACGTTGGGGGCAACTGCCTGCTCCCATCCCTCTGGATGAATTTGCTGAACGAGTGAAACAGACTTTACAAGTTCCCGCTCTGGCCTTGTCTGGTGCCGAGCGAGAAACGGTTTCCACGGTCGGTATAGCATGTGGTTCTGCGGGAGAATTTCTGAAGGAGGCCGCGCAACTGGGTTGTGATC